>JABDJT010000107.1 GCA_013003335.1 Verrucomicrobiales bacterium
GCCGATGGGGAGGAACTGCCGACGATGCCGACGATCCGGATGTATGCCTCGGATCTGAAAAAGCGATACGGCGACGGCTTGAAGGACCTGAAGAAGAAATACAAGGGCTCCCATTTCGACTGGTCGACGGAGCAGAAAACCGAGGCCGGCGATGCGACTCTCGCCTGGCTGCGGGACGAGCGGAAAATCGAACTTCCGCCCGGAACGGAGCTGGTCGATGTCCGAATTTACCTGCGGGACGGAAAACTGGTGGAGGAGGCGGAAACAGTCGGGAAAGTGGACTGATTTACCGGTTTTATGTGTATGAAAACTTTTTGCAAATCGTTGTTTCAGAACCGGTTCGGTAAAATTACCTACTTTTCGTGGGAATGGGGCCTGATGCGGCTGTTTTTCGCCTTCGTGGTCTGGCATGCGGCCTTTCCCGCCACGGTGAAGACGTTTTTTGCCGACAGCGATGGCTCCAAATTTGCGCTCACAGATATTCGCGAAGAGATCGACCGGGAAAAGGCAAACGGGCTGGCACACTGGTTCGATTTGGAGTGGATGGGGCGTCTGCCCGTGGAAACCGGACTCCATTTCGTGTTCGTGGCGCTGCTGATTTTTTACCTGAGCGGGAAGCTGCCGCTCATTGCGACCGGGTTGCTCCTGCTGCTCTATTCGCTGATCGGCGCGATCGAATCCTCGCCGGCGAAAGATCACCACGCCACCCAGATTGTCGGCATGGTGCTGCTCGGGCAGTTCCTGTGGTTTGCGTTTGAGGCGGTCCGGAAGAAGTGGTTTCCGAAAATCGGAGGCCCCGACCGGCCGACCGGTGCGATATTCTTTTCCCAGCAGTTGATCGCCGCGGCTTACACCGTGTCCGCCATCTCCAAATGGGTGAACTCCGGCGGCGGCCTGATTCCCGGTGCGAACTGGGTTTCGCAGGTGCCGAACATCGCCGTGCAGTTTCTGAAGAATCGCCAGCAATCGTATTTCGACAATCTCGAGACGATCCCGCCGAACAGCCTGAACGAGAAATTCACTCAGTTCGTGATCGAAAACCCGACCCTCGCGATGGTCGCCTTCGCTCCTGCTTTCTTCCTCGAATTTTTCGCGATTCTCGCGGTCTGGAACCGCAGGATTAGCCTGCTCTACGGCACCGCCCTGATCGCGATGCACCTCGGCATCGCAGCCATCATGCGGCTGCCGTTCGTGTATTTCGAAGCCGTCTGCCTGATCTTCCTCGTGAACGTGCCGTTCTGGGTGTGGTGGCTGTTCGAAGGCCGGAAACAGGGCGCGAAAATCGATTCCTGAGCGGGCGTTACTTCGAGACGTCGTAGACCAGCAGGATGTCCTGGTCGCGCAGGAACAGCTTGCCGTTTGCGACGACCGGGTGCGCCCAGGCCTTTCGATTGGTGCGGTCGGGTTGATCGAAGCGGCTGACTTCCTTCATGCCATCGGGAGTCGCTTCGAGCAGGGCCATGGGGCCGTTTTCCGCCCGCAGGTAAAACCGGCCGTCGGCGTAAGTCGTGGCGCCTTTTCCGGCACTGCGCTCGGCGAATCCGAGATCACCGCTTTCGAGGTTCACACAGCGAAATGTTCCGCCGGAGGAACCGTAGACGTGGCCATCAATCAGCACGACGCCGCCGTGATGATTCGCGATTTCCTTGTTCGCGTAAATTTCTTCGGTCGACCAATTGTCGCCGTTTTTCGAAATCCGGAAGGCGTTGCAGCCGACCCCGTAGCTGGAGGTCACGAAGACCACATCGTCCTCAATCACCGGCGTGGTGACCACGGCCGTCTTGCCCGGGCGATCGGCTTTCCACAAAACCTCGCCGCTTTCCGGATCCATTCCGCCGACGCTTTCACCGGTCAGTTGCACGTATTGGCGCACGCCGTGAATCGTCGCGATGATCACCGAGGAGTAGCCGGCTGTATCGGTCCAGCCTTCCGTCTGCCAAATCTTACTTCCGGTCTTCCGGTTCAGCGCGAGTACCGTTCCATCGCGTCCGCCGGGCGTGATGATCACCTTGTCGCCGTCGACCAGGGGGGATTCGGAATAGCGCCAGCCGGACATCATCTTGCCGCCGAAATCCTCCTGCAAATTCACCTTCCAGATCAGGTCGCCGGATTTCGCATCGAGCGCGGCGAGGTCGCTGTGCTGGTTCAAAACAAATACCTGTCCGCTGTCGACCGTCGGGGTGCTGCGAGTGCCCGGATAACCTTTGTGGCCGCCTGCGTCGCCGATTTTCGTTTTCCAAACCGGGCTGCCGTCCTTTTCGCTGATCGCGATGGCATAGCTTCCGTCTTCCAGGTCGCCAAGGGTGTAAACCATCCCGTTCGCCACGGCCACGCTGGAATATCCCTCGCCGAGGCCACCCGTCCGCCACGCCAGGTCCGGTCCGCCGTCGGGCCATGACTGGAGGAGTCCTTTTTCTTTGGAAATCCCATCGCGATCCGGTCCGCGCCATTGCGGCCAGTCGTCGGCCGCAGCCGGGGATACGGTGAGGAGTAGAGCCGTGCAGGCCGGGAGGAGAAATCGGAGATCGTTGAGGTTCATGGGCGGATTGTGGCTGAAAAACAGGGAGGGGATCAAGAATTATGATTTTTGGCTTTGCCCGGATTCACTGTGATACGGTTCGAATCAAGAAATGTGCAAAGATTGATGCCCGACGCTTTGCCTTCCTTGGTGGACCGGTTCAGTTGTAC
>JABDJT010000124.1 GCA_013003335.1 Verrucomicrobiales bacterium
GATCCCGGTTTTGATTCGGCAGTATTTGAAAATGAAAGCGAAACTGCTCAGCTTCAATGTGGATCCGCAGTTCGGTAACACGCTGGACGCCCTGTTGCTCGCCGATTTCAGGCAGGTGCCGCTGAAAGTCCTCGCCCGTTACATGGGCAAGGCCGAGACCTTTTCCTTTTTCGAATCGCATGAAGTGGATGCGGAGGACAATGGGTGAGAGATGTTGCATCGCCCTCAATAAGTCGCGTGAACGCGCACATTTGCAGTTTGACCGGGAGGCGGAGGGCAGGTGAAATGCGGGCATGACGAAAACACGAATTTTCTCTCTTCTCACATTGCTCGCCCTCGCTGCCACCGGCGCCCAGGCGGAACTGAAACTCCCCTCGATCATCGGGGATCACATGGTGCTGCAGCGCGACCAGGCCCCATTGCCGATCTGGGGATGGGCCGCTCCGGGAACGGAGGTCACGGTGGAAATTGCCGGGCAGAAGGTCAGCGGGAAAGCGGGCGACGACGGCCGGTGGGAGGTAAAATTGGCGGCGCTCAAAACAAATGCGGATGGCCTGGGAATGAAAATCACAGCAGGCAGCGAAACCATTTCGTTGAAAGATATCCTCGTCGGGGAAGTCTGGGTTTGTTCCGGCCAGTCCAACATGCAGTGGTCGGTTGCGCAGTCTTACGATGCCGATCTGACGGCGCTCTCGGCCAACCATCCGAACATCCGCCTGATCAGCGTTCCCCAGGTCGGAACACAGGAAATTCAGAACGACTTCGAGGGACAATGGGACAAGGCGACTCCGGAAACCGTTCCGCAGTTCTCGGCAGTTGGATTTTACTTTGGGCGGATTTTGCACCAGACCCTCGGCGTGCCGGTGGGCCTGATCGACAATGCGTGGGGCGGCTCTGCCGCTGAAGCCTGGGTCAAACGCGACGTGCTGGAAGCGGACCCGAATTACGCCGAGTACATTGCGCAGTGGGAACAAACGGAAGCGACTTTTGATTACGACGCCGCAATGGCGAAGTGGAAGGCAGCAGTGGAAAAGGCAAAGGCTGAAGGCAAGCCAAACCGCCCGCGCCCGCCGCGGAATGTCCTCGCCGGTCAGCACCGGCCGGGCAACCTGTATGCCGGCGTTCTGCACCCGATTATCGGATACGGGATTCGCGGGACCATTTGGTACCAGGGCGAAAGCAATGCCGGACGCGCCTGGAATTACCGCGAGTTGTTTCCCAAAATGATCACGCACTGGCGCGAGGAATGGGGTCAGGGCGATTTTCCGTTTTACTGGGTGCAGTTGGCCGACTTCAAGGCGGAGGTGGATCAGCCGGCAGATCACGAATGGCCGGTGTTGCGTGAAGCGCAGACCCACGCGCTGAAGCTTCCGAATACCGGGCAGGCTGTCATCTATGACATCGGCGAAGGGCGTGATATTCACCCCCGCGACAAGGAGGGCGTGGCCAAGCGCCTTGCCCGTCTCGCCCTCAAGAACGACTACGGCTTCGATATTGCCGCGGAGAGCCCCCGCTACAAATCACACGAGGTCAAAGGGAACAAGATCGAGATCACCTTCGATCACGTCGGGAAAAGCGGGCTGTATACCTTTGATGTTCGAGAGGCGGTCGGATTCCAGATTGCCGGCGAGGACAAAGTTTTTCACTGGGCCGATGCCCAGGTGGTCGGCAAGGACAAGGTGGTGGTTTCCAGCAAGGACGTGCCGAATCCGGTCGCGGTTCGTTATGCCTGGACAGATAACCCGGTCGCGAACCTCTGCAGCCGGGAGAATCTGCCCGTCGTTCCGTTTCGCACCGACGACTGGAAAGTCGCCACGATGCCGGAGTAAAACCGGTCAGCGGGTGCTTTCCGTTTCCTCCGGCTCTTCGAAATTCTTTTTGAAGCTGTCGACCACCTCGATTTCCAACTCCTCCTCGGCGTCCCAGGCCAGGTCGCCGAGGACAGCTTCGTTGCTGCGAAACTCGTCGATTACTTCCCCTCGCTTGGTGATCCGAATCCAGATGCCGAGCAACTTGTCCCGCTCAAAATCTTTCTGGCCGCGGGTCGGTGAATATTCGTATGTGTGAAGCTGGACCGAGGGTGTCGTAAATTCAGCCCGATCATTGAACCCCATTTCGGGAAGCGCCACTTCCTCTCCCTCCTGTTGTTTCGGGCCTTTCCCGGGGAAGGCGGAGGTGCGGGTAAACGCGACTTTATCATCGAAAATGATCCGATATTCCAGCATCGCGCCTTTCAACTCGTTGCGAGTCACGTTGGTCAACTTGACGTCGTAGACCCACTGGTTGGTTTTCAACGAACGACCGCCGGCTTCAAAGCTGTCCGACTCCGAAAGCCGCTTCTCGACTTCGAATTTCATCGAGTAATCCGCCGCATCCGGATCGCGCTCGATCCAGTTGGTCACGCGCCGCGCGGAAACTTCGTCGAGTTGATCCAGTCGCAGTTCAAATTCGAGGTCATCGCTGAGTCGCTGAATTTTGACAACTTCGCCGTTGGCCGAAATGAGACGGGCATCGAGAGACCGGCCCTGCAGATCGACCAGTGTCATTTCATCCGGATCCTGAGTCGCGGGCGCAAACGTCGCGGCAATCAGTCCCGAGCCCGGGTCAGCAGGACTGTTTTGCTGAACAGATTGACTCCGCTCTTCGCTCCGTCTTTCTCCACTCCGTTCCGAATCTGTTGATTCGTTTTTGGACGTTTCAGCCCTGGTTTTTTTGATGACCGGTGGATCGTCGGCATCTGCGCAGAGACAGACTGCAGCAAGGCTCATTGCGGCGGTGCCGACACGAAAAAGAGAGGAAGAAGCGGTAGATTTCATCGACGTGGAAACTCGAATTCAATTTGATTTTTGAAACGGTACGACCCGCCTGAATCCTAACAACTCCCTCAAAAACGCCTCGCGCGAATCTGTGTGGCCGCAATTGCGCGATTGCCTTGATTTTTTCCGAATCAGTCGGGGTGTGTCCGCAGGGTGAAAATCTGGAAGCTCCAGAATTCCTCGACGCCCTTCAAAAGACGGCCCGGCTCGAATCGACCGGATTCGGCGATGGCGGCCCACAGGTCCGGATTGAACAGCCGCAGGTTCCTCGGGCCGCAGCAATACACGGCGACAGGCCGGTCGCCGGCTTCCGCAAGAATGTCTTCGAGTTCCGCAACACTGCGACACTGCTGGACGCGCGGGTCGTAGGTCTTTAGCTTGTCCGATCCGGCTCCGACAGAAATACTGACGAGATTTTTCTGGCGCGGGGAAAGGGCAGGGGATTCGCCCCGCACGAACTGCACGGCCTGCCGCATCGGATGCCGGTCGTGGAGTTGAACCGCTTCGCGTTGTGGTGCCGTTAGGATGGCGGTGAGCGCGATGATCGCGACGCAAAGCGCCGTGGGAAGGAACTTGATCCAGGGGCGACGGACGTTTTTCAGGAACATATCCGGTTCACCGACGAGGGCCAGGGCGATGCTCACTGCTGGCACGAGATACAGCAGATACCATTCGTGGAGCGCTCCGCCTTTCCAAAACGTATAGACGATTGCGAGGGCTGCGGCCCCGATGAGGCTGCCGAAAAAGATTGCCAGATACCGCATGCGCAGGCTTGCGAGGATGACTTCGGCAATCATCAGCACGGGAAGAATCACAACCCAGAGCAGGGTCACGGCGACGGGGTGATCACCGATCAAGTTCTCCAACCCGATGCCCCACGCGAGATCGGGATCGCCCTTCGCCACCGGCACGCCGAGCGAGAGGTGTGACCACAAATCCTTCAGCCAGGCGCCGCTGATCCGCAGGCCGTCCGACGGAGCGACCTGGTCCCAGTAGTTGAAAATCACGACCAGGGATGGCGCCATGATTTGGAAAAAAACCATGAAACTCGCCACGCTGGCGACAAACCAGCGGCGCAGCCCGATCTTGTCGTGGCGTAGCAGGGACCAGAACAGGATAGCATTCATCACCGCTGCGAGATACGCCGCACCGGCAAAATGGAGAAGGTAAAGACACTGGCAGGCCGCAAATGCCATCCACCACCCCCAGGATCGGGTTCGAAGCGCATTGCCGAGAGCCCAGAATGCCAGAATCACGAACAGCAGCATGCCGGCGTATCCGCGGGCTTCGACGCTGTATCGCAAAAGCCACGGATGCAGGGCCAAAACCCACGCCGACAGAATTCCCGCAGTGCCGAATCCCAGCGACCACAGCCAGAGAGCCACCGCCACGAGGGTGAGAAGTCCCATCACGAATGGCCCGATCCGTGTGGCGGCTTCATTGAAAACAGGAAGATCGCCGACTGCTTCGAGTTCTTCCGTCGCTTCATCATGAACCGCTTTTGACAACACGGTCTGGGCAATGTGATTGTTTCCGGTGATGTTGTAAAAGAATGCGTAGCTCCACGGCACTTTTCGAAAAACGAGATCCCCGTTTTCATCGATCCGGTATTCGCCCCAGGTGCACTTTCGAAAGGCCAGTTCTTCATCGTTCCAGAAGCTTTGAGTCAGCATCGGCACGCGAAACCAGGCTGCGCACAGCACAGCCCCGGCGAGAAGGACGGTAAACAGCGTGGTGGTTTTCCAGTTCCGATTCGGCATTGGCTCTTTATTCCAGCGGTGACCTTCGCGCCTTTTTGACCACCACGGAGCCGTGACCAGCAACAGGATTGAGCAAGCCAGCGTGCTGTAGACGCCGTAACGAAGCCCAATCGCGATTCGATCCCGCACGCTTAACTTGTCGCCGTTCTCGATCGCTGTCCGCACCTTCTCCGTCCACGGAGTGCTGGATACGATCTCGACCAGACAGACGGTGACGATCGAGACGAGTGCGAGAAGAAGGACCAGTCCGGGGGTGCCGAAGCGATTTCGCCCGCGTTGGACGAGGGAAAGCACGGGCTGGCACCAGTCGGGAAGGGGCATCGATCTCGGGGACGGAAAACGAATCAACAGGGTCTGTTTGGCGAACCAACCCTGTTCGTTCGAAAATAGTCCGCCCTCAAGTTCCGATCAATTACCCTTTGGGCAATAAGCCTTCCTTCAGTGCCTTTGCGACGGCACCGGTCATGGTATTGACGTGCAGTTTGCTGTAGATGCCGCGGATGTGCTTATCGACGGTGTGAAAGCTGAGATCGAGTTGGTCGGCAATCTCTTTCTTGGTGAGTCCTTCGACCATTTGCTCGAGAACCTGCTTTTCGCGTTCCGTCAGACCGTAGTCCCGGCTTTCGGGGGCGAAATTGGAAAACATGTCGAGCACGCGGCGCGCAATCCGGGCGTTGATGGGGGCGCCGCCGGCGAGGACTTCGCGAATCGCACCCGGAATTTCGGACATGCTGGAGGTTTTCAAAAGGTAACCGGAAGCCCCAGCGCAAATCGCGCTGAAGACTTTTTCGTTGTCGTCGAAAACGGAGAACACGAGGATTTCGATCTCGGGCAGGGCGTGCTTGATTTGGCGGATGCCTTCAATTCCGCTCATGCCGGGTAGCCCGAGGTCGAACAGCATGACGTCGGGGCGTTCGCCGGCGACGAGGGCTTCGATGGCCTCTTCGCAGCTCTCATACTGGTGCTCGCAAACCATGTCTTTTTGCCGGGTAAGCACGCGGGCGACGGTTTTTCGCAGGGTTTCGTTGTCCTCGACGACCCAGATCTTGGTCGGTTCGCCGGATTCTTCCTCGGATTTCTTCGATTTTTCGTCGCTCATAATAGCTGCGTCGTTTCGTTTTTGTTAATCGGGTAGTTTGCCTGAGTTCCGGCCATTTTCACAGAATAATCTCACGCATTTACGGCATGGGTGCGGTCAGGTGGACCGTTGTGCCTTCGCCGAGGGCACTTTTTACCTTCAAATTCGCCCCGATATGCTGGGCCCGCATTCGCAGATTTTTCAGTCCGTTCCCTTCCCGGAATTCCTGGTCGAGGTTGTTGAATCCTTTCCCGTCGTCGGTCACGATCAGGTTCAGCTTGCTCTTGCGAGTGTCGACTTCGATGTGGACACGATGGGCTTCGGCGTGTTTCACGATGTTATTGAGCACCTCTTTGTAAATCAGGAACAGGTCCCGCTTGAAGTCGAGAGGAAGCCGCTCGTCGTTCACCGAACCCCGCAGATTGAACTGGTAAACGTGGGCACGAAGTAACTTGGCGGCGGTCTCACGAAAACGGGAGATCATTTGCTTCCAGGTTTCCTCGCCGGGCCGGATCAGCCAGACAATATCCCGCATTGATTCGATGGTCTTGTCGGCCGTGCGCTTGATTTCGCCGAACTCCTCGCGGGAAAGATTCGGCTCTTCGGCTTCGTCAAAACCGAGTTCGGCCAGCAGGGCAATGGAACTGAGGTTGCTGCCGATGTCGTCGTGGAGGTCGCTGGCGATCTGCTGGCGAAGGGCCTCGATGTCGGCACGGCGCCTGATCCGGCTCCGCCGGAGGCCGATAATCACGATTCCCAGGATGAAAAATAATCCGCCGCCGGTCCACATGAGACCGTCGCTGACGGTTTGATCGACCAACTCAAGGCGTTTCTGCTCTTTGTCCCTCCACTCGACGATCAAGTCCGTCCGCTTCGCGAGCGCTTCCAGCCATTCATACGTTCCGGCCAGCTTCCGGCGGCTGCCGTATCCATCGACGAGAAATTGGCGTGACCACTGGTTGGTTTCGACGCTGTGGAGAGCGGTCACTGATTTTCCGAGAGCGATATTCCGGTGGCTGTTTGAGAAAACCTGAACTTCGGCCAGATCAAATTTCATCGTTTGAGGTGTATCGCCTGCCACCTCCGCTGTTACCCGCACGTATCGTCCCCGGCCATCCGCGACGCTGGCGATGACCGGATTTTCCCCCAGGATCGTGACTTGTCCCGGGGTGAGTCGCCGGATCAATTCTGCGTTTCGCATGTCCGGATACTCGGAGATCTCCAACTTGAGCGAATAGGGGAACCGCAGGGCCGGATCGGGCACACCCTCATCCGGCTGAGCCAGGATCAGGCGGACCTGCGAAATTGGCATCGACTCCTCCAAATCGACCTGCACCCAGGAGGACAACACTTTCTCTTCGCCTGAGTCCGCCCGAAATCCCTTGGTTTCACTTTCCGTAGCCAGGATGGGAACACCCAGCGTGGAATGCCCGTCGGTCAAATAGCGCCGCGACCAGCGGGAAGTTAACTCTGCAGAATCCAGCGCTTTCACTGGTTGAAACAGGGCCAGGTTCCGCTGGCCGTTCAAGACCATCAGTTCGCTCAATGCAAAAACGCCTTCGCTGTTGGTGCCGTTGGCCGGTTTCCACAAACTCGTCGCCGTAACCCGGATGTAGCGCCCCCGATAACCACTCACCTCTTTGAAAAACGGGGCCTGGGCCGGTCCCTTGCGATCCGCTGAACGGACTACTGCAATCGTCTCGTAATTTTCCGCGAAGTTGGGATCGTCCGAGATATCAATTCGAAAACTGCGGGGAAATCCGTATCCGACTACAGTTTCTCCTTCCAATTGCACGGTCACTGGAAACAGGGCAATCGCTTCCGGCTCGACTGTTTTTCCCAAATCCACCTGGATCCACTTGGGCCGGGCGCGTGAATCGCCGCTGTGGTATCCGAATAGAGCCGGCTGATTGATCGCCTGGAAATATTCAGGCAGATCTTCCAACTCGGAGATGATTTCCTCCTGGCGCTCTTCGATATCCCGCAATTCCTTGGAAAACATGCGCGCAAAACGGTCGGCAGTCGTCGATCTCGGGGAAACAGCAGGCTGAATCAGGTCAACTGCCACCCCGTCCGGCAAGCCGCCGGGCTCTTCACCCGGGCTTCCCGATTGATCTGCGGGATTGAAAGGACCCAATTGAGCGAGGGAGGGAATCAAGGCGATTTGAATCCCCAAAACCACAGAAAAAGCAACAGAATGAGTCACGAGCGAATTCTACCGAGCATTTCTTCCAAAATCAATCGCAACCCCATCCTGAGATCTGGAATTCGGGCTTTCGCGACTTTCAGCGGTAAGAATCCGCTCCAAATCGCCGAAGGTAAAATATTTGGAATGCTTAAATTATGGTAATTATAACAAAAAGTCCCAAAACCTTCTCCCCTTTCGCGAATTTTTCTCATTATCGATAGCAAACGTGAGAATTCCGTGAAAATCGCTTTGACTCTTAATATAAATATTATAAAATATATAACGTTCATAATTGAACGTCCACACACAGCAGAAACCGCACACCAGCAAAACACGACAACACACCCGTTCGCCATATGAAATCCGTATTCACTCTTTCGGCCCTGGCACTCGCCTTCGGCCTCGTACAGACAGCCGATGCTCAACCAAAGCAGCCGCAGCAACAAACTCAGCAAGTCCAGACCCAAACACTTCCACTTCTAACTACGACCAACTATTGGGATGCTAAAGTCTGGGATCGGGAAGGTGGAGCTGCTTTTTGGCACGCCAAAAGCGACAAGCGCACCCCGAAAGCCAACCGCGTGAACGGGAAACCCGCCACGAAGGGCGGCCGCCACCTCAAGAAGCTTTTCAATCGCTAAGCCAACCTTTTACAAACCAATTTTATTCATAGCACAAAGGGGATCGTCGTTCGCGGCGGTCCTCTTTGTGTATTGGCACAGCAAAAATCGGTTAAAGCGCCATATCGTGACCCTTGTCGATCAACCATCCGGTCACTTTTCCGAATCCGGTCGATTTAGTGGATAACTGGTTCAGCGGCCAGTAACCGATTTCCCAGGCTTGCTGATATTCCGGTTTCCACTTCCCGTGATTGGACAGGGAGGTAGCCAGGAATTGCATCGGCCCCATGCTGGCCAGGTAAATGACGGGTATCAGGATCACGAATGCCGCAATCCCAGGACCACGATCCCGAAGCGATTTTCCTTTTGTTGCAGGATCCGACTCTTCCGACATTTCACGAATGTAAAAGAAGCTCCGAAACGAATCAACAGGGTTGGGTCGCCAAACCAACCCGGTTGATTCGTTTCAGTTCGCAGGTGAAGTTCGGGGCGTCATCGAACGAATTCGCGACATCGTCCAACAATGGTACCTCGCCGAGCCCGCCCTGTTCGGAGCCTGGATGACGCATGAGCTGGTGGAAAACCCGGGCCTGCAGTCGATCCGGGTTTCGCGGGGAAAAATCGAGGTCAACCCGGCTTTCATCGGCGGACTGGAACCCTCGATGCTGAAGGAAGTCCTGCGATTCGAGGCCGTCCGGATCATCCTGAAACATCCTTACGAGCGAAAAAAATCGAACGCCGAAGCCGCCTGGCAGGCCAGCAATCTCGCCATCCAGGAAAGCCTTCGAACGCCATTGCCGTTTCCCTTTTCCCGGGACGTGTTCGGTACGGAGGAGCACGACCGGAAATTCTACGAATTTTATTACCAGCTGCTCCTGGAAAAAACCGATGAAGCCCCGGGCGAAGAAGACGAGAAAAACGACGAATCGGAGTCGGAAGGTGAACCGGAAAAACCGGATGCCGGAAGCGGGCAGGGTGGGGGAGAAGATCGCGTTTCCGAATCGGGCGAATCCGGCTCCCCGTATTTCGAGCCGACTCAAGTCGCGGCGGAAAACACGGATGGCTGGGATGAAGATTCGATGCTGACGGAAAAAATCGACGAGATCATCGGCGAAATCGAGGCGTCCGGAGACTGGGGAACGCTCCCCGGAACTGCGCAGGAGCAGATCCTCGTCACGTTGAAGCCGAAGCTGGATTACCGCCGCGTGCTGCATGCTTTTCGATCCAGCGTGATTTCCATGCGGAGAAGTCTCACCCGAATGAAGCCGAGTCGGCGCTACGGATTTCAGTTCATGGGCAGCAGGCGCGAATTTGCGACGCGGCTGCTCTTCGCCGTCGATGTCAGCGGATCCGTTTCCACCGAAGACATCAGTCGCGCCTTTTCCATCGTGAACCGTTTTTTCAAATACGGCATCGAAGGCATCGACGTGATCTGGTTTGATACCGAAATCCGGTCCGCCGAACCGCTCCGCCTCCGGAAAGCTGCCCGCACGGTGTCAGTTGAAGGCCGGGGCGGCACCGATTTCCAGCCCGTGTTCGATTTACTCGATCAAAAGCCCAATCGCGCCTACGACGGCCTGATCCTGTTCACCGACGGCATTGCCCCGCCCCCGCAACGCGGAAAAAACAGCCGGACGCGAGTCGTGTGGTTATTTAACCACGAGGAAAACTGGCAGCGCATGCGCGAACGCCTCGCCGGCCCGGGGATGTGGTCGGCATTCGTGCGGGCGGATTAACCGGCCAGTGAGTCCGAGAGGATCTTCAGGCACAACGCCGAATAATCCATGCCTGCCGCAGCGGCCGCCTTCGGCAGAAGCGAGCTTTCTGTCATGCCGGGAATCGTGTTCACCTCCAGAACGAACAGGGCGTTGTCCGAATCCCGGAGCAGCAAATCAACCCGGGAATAGACCTCGATCCCGAGTGCGTTGTGGGCTTTCAAGGATTCAGCCTGCACGGCAGCAGAGATTTCCTCCGGCAAATCGGCCGGGCAAAAATAATCCGTGCCGCCTTCACCGGTCATCCACGGATACTTGTTCTTGATGTCGTAAAATCCGCTGCGCGGCTGAATATGGATGATCGGCAACGCTTCACCGCCGACGACTCCGACGGTCAGCTCCTTCCCCGAAACCAGTTCCTCGACGAGCGCTTCATCACAAAATTTCGCGGCATCCTCGATCGCCGGCGTCCATTCTTCCGCTGAATGCACGAGGTGCACCCCGACGCTCGAACCCTCACGCGGCGGCTTCACCACGCAGGGCATCATCGGAGGTTCGGGCGTGTTTTTTGCATCGACGATTTCCCAGGCCGGAGTTGCCACGCCTTGTTCGACGAATCGCTTCTTGCTGTCGATCTTGTCGAATGCCAATCGGGAACTGGCCTCCCGCGCACCGGTGTAGGGGACACCGCGACGCTCGAGTTCCGCCTGCAGTTCGCCGTCTTCGCCGTAGGTGCCGTGAATTACGTTGAAGGCGACATCCGTTCCCTCCGGCAATTCAAAACCCGGGCCTCTTACATCAACGAGAATCGCCTGCTTCACGTGGCCTTCGATCGCCCCCGCCACGCCCCTGGCCGAGGCCATCGAAACGTCGCGCTCCGATCCGGGACCGCCCGCCAGCACGGCAACAGTCAGTTCAGAAATCGATGAATTTTCGCTCATAAAGTTTGGAAAAACCAAACGCGCAAAAAACACCGAGTCTTTCAGAATGCGAGAGAAAAACGAGGAAGAGCGAATCTGCTCAATCCGATTCAGAAAATCAGGCGGCTTTCTTTTTAGCCGCTGCGGCCTTGTCTTTTCCCTTCTGATTCTGGTTCCCTTTTTGCCTCTTTCGCTTGGCCGGGACCGGATCGTTTTCCGGGACCTTGTAGTGTTCGCGAAGTCGTTTCAACTCCGCTTCCAATGCCTTCTGAGAATCGGCGTATTCCGGCTTGCCGTAGACGGAATTCAATTCGTTGGGATCTTTTTCGAGGTCGAACATCTCCCATGCCGGCGTGTCGAGGTGATAATAGTGAATCAGCTTGTGCTTTCCGGTGGTGACGCCGTAGTGCCGGGCCACGCTGTGGGCGCCGGGGAATTCGTAGTAGTGGTAGTAAAACGACTTCCGCCAGTCTTCCGGCGTGTTGCCTTTGAACAGCGGGACAAGGCTGTGACC
>JABDJT010000134.1 GCA_013003335.1 Verrucomicrobiales bacterium
CGGATCAACCGGCGCAGGGGCGACATTGAGAAACGTGGGCGGAACTTTGTACGATTTCGTCATCAACCCAAGCCGCTCCTCGTTCATTTTTTTCACCTTTTCCTCGAATTCTTTCAGCTTCTTCGGATCGGGTCCCTTCCCTTTTTTGTCCTGGCTGAACAGGAAATCGCCGGAACTGAAGAAGGCAAAAACTCCGACAAGCAAAAAACGAATCAATAGGGTTCGTTTGCCAATCCACCCCTGTTGGTTCGTTATAAAAAAAAATTGGTTACTCATCTCTAAACTGTTGTCACTCAGCTAATCTCACCGGTGCCTCGCGGCTGATTCTTGATTTGAAATCACCCAAAAACTGCCAATGCGTCGGCTGATTTAAATCGACCTCCGCCATGATCACTGTGCCCCATTCGTCCGCTTCGGCAATCCGGTTTCCTTCACGATCCCAGACCGCCGTCTTCATCCAGTTCGATTCGTGATTCGTGTAGGTCGAAGTGACGAGATAAACGCCGTTTTCCGCGCAGCGGGCTGCGGCGAGCCTTGGATTTCCTCCCCAAATCGGCAGAGCGATCACCTCCGCGCCCTGGAAGGAAAGTTCCCGGGCGACCTCGGGAAAAAACACGTCGTAGCACACCATCATTCCGACTTTCCCGAAGCGGGTTTCAAAAACCGGGTATTCGGTTCCCGGCGAAATCCCCTGCTGAATTTCCTCCCTTGGAAGCGTCACCTTCCGATACTTGCCGATGATTTCGCCATCCGGACCGAGCAAAACGGCGGTATTGAAAACCTCGTGCCCGTCCCGTTCGGGCAAACTCGCCACGATGTGGGTATCGTGTTTTTTCGCCAGCGCGCCGAAAAATTTCGTACTCGGCCCGGGAACCGGCTCAGCGGCTTCGGCGTAAACGGAGGTTACGCCTTTGCAGGTGGAAAACTCACCCAGCACGATCAAATCCGCCCCTTGCCGGGCGGCCTTTTCGATCAACGGCACGAGTGCCTCGCGATTTGCAGTGACTGATTTTTTGCCATTTTCGCCGGTGATGCCGGAGAGATTGTGATGCACGGCCGCCAGTTTCACGAGACGGGGCGGCAACGGTTTCGTTTCGACGAGATTTACGTCCCGCCATGTCACTTTCCCGGAATCGGTCCAACGCAGGTGAAGCTGTATGTGCGCTTCAGTGGCGTCCTCCGGCGCGAGATAGGTTTCTTTCACCAAAACCGAGCCGTCTTTCCGCGTTTCGAAATCGCGGGGAAAATCGGGCCGGGCGCTGTCGGTATCCTTTCCAAAATAGGCCGGATTCACCTTGTACGGGCTCAACACCGGTTTTCCGTTCTCGCCATACCACTCGATCCGGACCACGCAGCTGCGGCGCTCGTGCTCGATGTTTTCCGCGATCCGCACGGCGGAGAATTCGTAGGTATTTCCGCCTTTGATTGGAAAAACGCCGAGAAAATGTCCGTTCGTTCCCGGCTTTTCTGATTCGAGAATCAAGTCACCGTTTTCCGGCTGCGTAAATTTGGGCGCGATTTCGGCGCGGGGAGATTTTTCTTTCCAGGCGCCCTCCTGGGCGATCGCAACGGAACCTACGGCCAGTGAGACAGCGGTTTGGAGAAGGAATAAAAGGCGGATCATGACAGGGTTATTCAATCTGATTTCTCTCCGCCCTTCAATCTTCAAAACAAATCGACGATTCGGACCGAAGTGGAGGCTGGCGGTCCGGGCGAACTCTCCCCAAGTCTGAATTGGAACTCTGGGGATTCAGGGCTAATATTTAACTTTTCCGAAGTATCTGCAGCCCATGTCCTCGCACGCTCAATTGCCGAAATCCGCACCGGACCGGCTTGTCAGGCTCGAAGACGATCTTAGTCGTCTCAGGACCGGCTTCGCTTTCAGTTCGCTGCCGCTCGACGCGATTGTTCTGACCGTGCTACTTGGCGGGTTGAATTTTTTCGTTTCACCCGATGACCCGGGTTGGATGAACCTCAATCCTACCCCTTGGATTTTACTACCAATGATCCTTGGTGGCCGGTATGGAACGGGAGGTGGCACGACCGGGATTCTCGTCGCCATCGCCGCCCTAGTGGGTCTGATTTTCGCTACGGGCGGCCGCCAGCCGCCATTCGATCTCATTTCAAGCCGGCCCTACTTCTTTCTCGGCCTGATTGGTGCCGGAGTTATTTCCAGCTTGATCCATGCCCTCGTCGCCGGGCGGGTCCGCCGTCTGCGATCCCTCGCGGACAAACTGGAAACGCAGAATACCAGGCTTCAGGAGGATTGTATTCTTTACCGGGAAAATGAGGCCGCTCTGCAGGAATCCCTGCTTCTTCACGGAGCAGAGTACGCATCCCTGACGGAGGCTATGGCTCACCTTTTCAGCACTGAAAAGGCCGATATCGAGTCCGGCCTGCTGGAGATTTTTCACCAGCAACTGGGAGTAACTGCCTCGTCCATTTATGTGCGGCCGGAAGGCAGTTCCTCGAAAGATATTGATTCGTTTCAGCTGGCCGCGACGAGAGGGAATCCGGAACAAATTCCGGACAACGTGCCCGGTTCGCAAAACCCGATGTTCAGCAAAGCGGTGGAAGAGGAAGAAGTAATTGCCTCAACCCGCATGACTGGTCCCCGGGAAACCAACGAGTTGGAAGACCGGGCCGATCCGATTCTCGCCGTCATTCCGTGGGGGACGCGTCCGGGCCAGACTGACGCCCTCTGCGTACTATTCCGCATGGCTTTCGACCGGGTCAGTTGGGAGTCACTCTCCCGAATCGAAGCGGTGTTCGATTGGGCAATGGCCCGGCGCCAGCATCAGGGTACCGGGTTTACCTCTGAAGAAAATCAAATCCTCGGTCCACATTCCTTTTTTCATCGATTCGATCAGGCAAAGCAGGCCGCCACCTCCCTGAACCTCGAGTCCCGAATGATCATCTTTGCACCGCTGTCAGAACGAATGGACAGCACTGCCCAAACGCAGTTTGTCGAATCGCTTCAGGAACTCATTCGCCGCACTGATTGCCTCGGGGCAATCACCTCGATGCGTGGCGACTATGCTATTGGCCTGCTTACCCTGGCCGGTTCCGAAAAAGCGGCTGAATTGTATGCCTCCCGCCTGATCGATCAGGCTGCCGTTACCGGAATCGGCTTCCAGATTTATGAGATTTTCGATCCCGTACTCGAAGCCGCCCTCAACGAAAATTGCGCTGTCGCACAGGCCACAGAGGATTCCTCTTCCTCCTCAAGCCGGGAACGGACGACTCCAACCGACACGACAGAAGCCACCGTTGTTTCCTGATGAAACTTGCCACCCTCATCATATTGTCCCCCGTCTTCGCCTGCCTCGACGGAGTGGCGCTCCTGGTGATCTTCGGCGAACCGGTTTTTGATCCAGTCGCGACCCAAATGATCGGAGTCAGTCTGCACCTGTTCTCCGTTGCAATGATCTTCGCACTTGTCTTCTGGGCACCTGCCGCCCCAGGACGACGCGGACGCCGCACAGTAGCAGTTTTTTGTGCAACGATCAGCCTGCTCACCCCGGTACTCGGGCCCCTGGTCGTCGCCTTTCTCCTGCCCGGATTTTCAAGAAAGTATGAAGCCGCTCCGAATCCACGCGAATTTTTCTTTGGCAATCCTCTTCATAAAAATCGGCGCCAATCCAGACCCATACCCATCCCGGCTTCCGAGCCGCTGGTCTATCATTTTGTTCAGGAGCCAACCCGCGAATCTCACCGGCTCGCTATTCCCCTGCTCCAAAACCGGCCCGATCGGAGATCCCTGACCCTCCTTAAAAAACTGAAATCCGACGGCGACTCCCGAACCCGGCTTATTGCGCAAAGCGCCCTCGAATCCACCACTGAGATACGCGGGAAAAATCTTTCCCGGCTCCGCCGCAAGGCCCAGAATTTTCCGGACGATTTCGAATCCCATCTCGAATTGGCCGAACTCATCCTCGTCACCGTTGAAACCGGAATTTTCCCGCCGTTTCAGCATCCCTCCCTGCTCGCAGAAGCCGAACAAGCCTTCACCCGTGCCGTCGAACTTCGCCCCGACGACGCAACTTCGCTGTTCGGAAAATCTCTCACCCTGATCCGACTCGACCGGACAGATGAGGTGCCGGATTGGTATGGCAGACTTTGCGCCGTGCCCGATTCCGCCACCTATCTGGCTCGCCTCGAAGCGGAATTTTTCTCATCCACCGGCAACTGGCAACGCACCCGCGAGGCTGTTTTGAAACTGAAATCCGCGCTGCCTGCGACCTGCGTCCATTTCTGGGCGGGCCGGAAACGAGCGCCCGCGATGACTTGAACCTTCTCCGAATCAACCCTGTCTGTTTGCCAAACCAACCCTGTTCATTCGATTCCCCGGCTTGATGCTGCCTTCTCTTCAAAATCCAAGCGCCGACATTTGCCTCATCCTGGAAGGCACCTATCCCTATGATCGCGGAAGCGTCGCAACCGGGGTTCACCGAATGATCTCGGCGATGCCCAACTTGAAATTCGCCCTGTTTTTTATCGGCACGGAAAGGCGATTGGCGCGTGAAAAAGCGTTCGAACTGCCCGATAACGTCACCGAACTGACAGAAATCTTCCTGTTCGACGACGAATTCGCCGCGACTGAGCTTCCAAAATTCGCCAAACGACCCCCTTTCCGGGTTTTCAAACCCTTGCTGGAAAAACTCAGAATAGTCCTGAATCAGCCGGAGGATTCCGACGAAACGATCAACGAGTTGTCCGCGGAATTGGTAAAAACTGCGCCCGGCTGCGATTTCGATTGGTTCTGGAAAAACCCCGGGACCTGCAAATTACTCACCGAATTCTACGAAACCCGCTATTCCGACGAATCATTTCAGGATTACCTCCTGAACCTGAAATCCCTCCTGCAACCGGTTTGGCGGCTCTTCCAGGCCTCTCCAACCTTACCGCCGGCTTCCTGCTACCACAGCTTTTCGACCGGATACGCCGGTCTCATCGGAGCACAGGCCTGCCGATTTTTCGGGGATTCCGGGTTTTTGATCAGTGAACACGAGATTTCCATCCGCAAACGAATCATGGAACTACTCCATGCGGAATGGGCCGACCTGTCCATCAATGGAATTTCTCCCCTCCAGACCGGGGTTCAGCCGCTCCGTCAACTGTGGATCGATTTTTTCATTCAAACCGCCAGGCTTGCCTACGAGTCGGCCGATCAAATCGTCTCGCAATTTCAGAAAAATGCCGACTACCAGGCCGAGTTCGGAGCGGATCCGCGAAACATCAGCGTCATTCCAGCCGGAGTCAGTCTTCGAAAAATGGAAGCGGTTCGCCGTGCCCGGGCCGAGCGCCTTCGAATCCAACCGGATCGAAAGACCGTCGGATTCCTCGGTCGCATCAACTCGAGCAAAAATGTGAAAATGTTGCTGTATGCGGCCCGGATTACAGCCGATCGCCTTCCCGGTACCCGATTTTTGATCGCCGGATCGGCCGAGGAGGACTTGGAATACTATACCGAATGCCGGTCTCTCCGGGCAGAATTGAAACTCGAATCTGTCGTAAAATTTATCGGGCCCGCTGAGGCGGAAGACGTTCTTCCAAGATTCGATGTCCTCGCCCTGAGCGGCAGCAGCGACCATCTCCCATTTCCGATTCTCGGAGCGTTCGGCGCACAGATTCCAGTCGTCGCAACGGATATCGGAGCATGCCGGGAACTCATTGAAGGCCGGTCAGACGACGATTTGGGGCAAGCTGGCCGCGTCGTGCCGATTGCGAAACCGGAATTGATGGCCGATGCCCTCGTCGAAATTCTCTCCGATCCCGGATTGAAGAACCGCTGCGGAACAATCGGTCGCGCTCGCGCGGAAGCCTGTTACACCGAAACCGCTGTTATCGCTGAATACCGGGATCTCTACGATCGATTGTCCGGCCCAATCGTCGCTTTTCCGTGAAAAACGAATCAACCCTGTCTGTCCGCCAAACCAACCCTTTTCATTCGATTTTCCAGGAATGTCCGGCATCGGAATCCAGCTTCAGAAACTTCTCCGCCCGAATTCCTTCACAGGCTCTCTGTGGGCGTTTTCTCTTTCCATTATTGCCAGCGGCAGTCCATGGATCATCTCATTTCTCTCCATTCTCGTCCTGCATCGGATTCTTCAGCCCATTCTTGAGGAGGGCCCGCTCACCCTGTTTTCCACGACAATCGCTCATGTCTATGCCGTCGCGCTGGTCTTGTTCGGAGGACTGCAATTCGTGCTGAACCGGTTCGCGGTGGGCTGTATCAGGGGAAAAAGAGAGGACCGCATCATTCCTTCCTGCCTTCCGGCACTTCTTTTCACCGGCGGACTCAGTTTTGCCATCGGATTCGTGTTGTTTGGACTGCTCATCCCGGAATCCTGGCAGTTCAAGGTGAGTGCGATCTCACTGCTGATTTACGTCTCGATGATTTTCGTGGCGACGAATTTCCTCTCCGTATTGCCGAAATCCCGGGGGATCGTCCCCGGTTTTTTGATGGGATACGGAATCGCCCTCTTCGCAGTGTGGGCCGGAGCTCGGGCTTTCGGAGTGGCTGGTGGCTTGGCTGGATTTTCGGCCGGTCACTTGATCCTGCTGATGATCCTGATCTGGCGTCTGCAGGCGGAAACCGGTAATCGACCTCCCGACCAAGCGGACTGGAAATTTCTCCGGATTTTCAAACGATTCCCGTCGATGGCCTGGTGCGGGATCCTCCTCTACCTGGGAATCTGGATCGACAAATTCCTGTTCTGGCACCTCTCGTCTCAGGGCCAGGCGGTAAGCGGGGTAATGCGTGCGTCTCCAGCATACGATCCGGTTTTTTTCCTGAGCCTGCTATCTGTCGTCCCCGCCCTGGCGTTCTTCTTTCTCCGTTTCGAAACAAAAATTGCAGGTTCGCTCGATCAATTTCAACTGGCGATCGACGGGCAGGGCACGCTGGATGAGATTCGAGAGGAGAAATTCGCTATGGTGCAATCTCTCCGCCGGGGATTGACTCAATCCATAACCGTGCAGGCTGTCGTTACGGTCGGGTTGCTCATTTCGACACCAGGCATCCTCGAGTGGCTCGGTCTTTCGACAGGGAAAAGCAGTTTCGTCCTGATTACCCTGATCGGGGCGTCATTACTCAGCCTTTATCTGGCGATGCTCAAAGTCCTGTTTCAGTTCGATGACCGCCGGGGAGCGTTGTAT
>JABDJT010000153.1 GCA_013003335.1 Verrucomicrobiales bacterium
TTCCGGCGGAGTCGGACACGTCGCGCTGCAACTCGCCAAACAATGGGGTGCCGAAGTGTTTTCCACCGGCGGCGGCGATGCCCAGCTGGCGCTGATCGAAAAACTCGGAGCGAGCGGCATCAACTACAAAACCGAAAGCGTCGAAGACTATGTGGAAAAACACACGGGAGGCGCCGGCTTCGATTTGATTTTCGATACCGTCGGCGGAGAAAATCTGCCGAAGTCATTCGAGGCCGCCGCGCTCAACGGACAGATCGCGACCACCGTTTCCATGTGCGAACTCGATCTGACCCCGGTCCATTTCAAGGGCCTGTCCCTCCACGTCGTTTTCATGCTGATCCCGATGCTGCACGACTTCAATCGCCACCAGCACGGCGCCATTCTCGCCGACCTCGCCACCATCATCAAGTCGAGCGATTTCCAAGTCGTCCTCGATGAAACCGAGTTCTCTCTGGACGAAGCAGAAGAAGCCCATGCCCGGCTCGAAAGCGGCAAAGCGATGGGCAAAGTTGTCGTCGATGTCTCCGGCTCTTGAATCGATTTAAACTTTTCACGAACCAACAGGCTCTGTTCGATGAACCAACCCTGTTGGTTCGATTATTCGGGCGCGCACCCTTTCGAGAATTCGACGATTGGCAAATTCCCTGGTTACGAGGATTGAAGGTTTTCCTGAATTTTGAGGAGCGTATCAATCATAATGCGCAGGTGCTCTTTCGGGATGCCGCTCACGGCGCTCTCACGCACGTTCCTGGATAAGGGCATGACCCGCTCAAGTTCACGGCGGCCAGTTGCCGTTACGACGATGTTGATGACGCGTCCGTCGTCGCGATCGCGCTCTCGCCGGACGAGCTTCTTCCGGCATGCGCTGTCCAATTGCCGCGTGACCGTGGAGGAGTCCCTCAACATTGATTCCCGAAGGGCCCCGGTTTGCAGGGACCCTCCCGCATCATGGAGAACCATCAGAAGCCAAGCTTCTCCCGGACTGAGTGCGGAGCCGACGTGCCTGAGCTCTTCGATGATTCGCTTTCGGAAGAGATAGCTGGTTCGAGCGATGGCAAATCCGGGGCGGCGCTGGGGATCTACTTTCATGCAGGGATTATCAATGTTCCCCAACCCGATAGAAGCGTTTTGTGGCGCCCCCTTTTCGACCCTCGCAGCTACTCAAGGAGATCCCCGAGCTCCTCCTTTGTGAACTTGAAAGCTTTGAACGATGGCGCTGTGCCTTTGTAACGGGCGACGGTCTTCCCGTCGGGTGTGACTTCAATCACATACTGTTTTCCGGTGTTGGAAAGCAGGGTGTTGCCATTGGGCAATCTTTTGGCGCTGCCCTGTGTTGTGGCAAAGAAGCCTTCCTCTTCCCAGGACCAGACCTGCTTCACTTCAAATCTGCCGCCTTTCCCAAGCACATAGTTTCCATCCTCGTCCAGAACGGGAAGGAACTCGTGCACGTTGCTGACACCCGTCATGGCGCGCTCTGCCATGGCCCTTCCCCCGCCATCCCCACCGCCCCTGTAGGGGCGCGCGCCTCGGTTGGCCGCATTGGAGTTCGCCGGGAAGTTCCGGGAAAAGCTGCCGACCGCTGGCCTCTGCTGCGGTAATCCCGCGATCAATGATCCATATCTCGTCATAGATAAAGGAGCTGAGCACGATCTGATCGAGTTCCGCGTTGTAGTCGATGGAGTTCAGGTGCTGTCGTGCTGCCGGCGCCCCAAAGGAGGGGTTGTAGTTGGGTGGGTAGTCGGCATCGATTCTTCGGGGATGATCAGCCACCACGCCGTAGTTCGGCGCCTCCGGGTCCTGATTCTGGACGATGTGGTCTATGAAGCGCCATTGCCAGACAACCTCGTGAGTCCCATCTTCAAGGTTGGGTTTGATCTCCATCACCCCATCGGACCAAAAGGTAGTCACATTCTCAGGAGTCCGGCCTGCGGCGGCCGCTTCCTCTGAACTCAGCTCCTCGTAGATCAGAGCTAAAATGTTCCTGTTGGGCATCATTTGCATATCGTGGTGGAACAGAATCCTGTTTCCCTCGATATCAAGATCCTCGGCATTCAATTGCCAGACTGCTTTGCCGGTTCGATCCCTCCATCAGCGTCGAGCGCACGCATCACGGGAAGCATTTTCAAGTTCCCGCCACGGCACTGCAGACCGCCAGTGCGGTCCTGCGCCGTGGCAAAGTGACCCATCAGGACAGTCGCGGTTAGCCAGATTGAAATATTGAGTGCAGTTTGAAGCTTCAAGGGTTCTCTCCAAATTCTCGAATAGTGGGGTTGTTTCATTGCTCTTTTGTCGTGGTTTAGCGTTTTTAGAAGTGCCCGGGGCGACGGCTCCATGAGAGAACCTGCGGCGAGGCATTTAGTTGTAAAACACAACTATTTTTATTTAGTTGCAAAGTTTTTGAATTTTTTTCGACCAATGCAGGCGAAGCTTGAAGATTCGCTCCGCGACCCCGAATTCTTTTTGAGCCATCTGACTCATCTTCACAAACCAATTCTAACCAATTCTAACCAATTCAAACCCAATCACACTATGACCATACGCCCCACACATACTGCCCTCACAATCCTCGCCGTGTCGCTGCTTGGCGGTCCGCCCGCCTTCGCCGAAGACAACGATGCCACCCGCCTTCTCAAGGAGCGCTCCGCCCACCTTGAACCGATGATCACCCAGGTCTCCGAGTCTGCCTATGTAGCGTCAGGATACAGCCCGGCAAACATTTCCATGATTGTCGGCGAGGATGGACTTGTCATCGTCGATACAGGGATGATGCCACCGCATGCTGAAGAGGTTCTCGCGGAATTTCGGAAAATCACCGACCTGCCGGTCAAGGCGATCATCCTCACTCATGGTCACGGCGACCACACCGGCGGAGCGCGCGTTTTTCTCGAAGCAGGCGGGGATGAGAAACCGAAAATCTTCGCGCGCTCGCCTTTCAACTCGGAGGGTAATCTTTTCGAGACCGGAGGCGTGAAGATCAACAAACTGCGCGGGGCACGTCAGGCGGGCTTCTTGTTACCGCCGGAAAAACGAATCAACAACGGGATCGCCCCGGCGGCTTCGCCGCCAAAGAAAGGAAACGTTTTCATCGGCAATCCGCCGCGTCCGACGGACACCTTCCGTGACGGAACGAAGAAGCTCAGCATCGCCGGAATCGATCTCGAACTCGTCTCCGCCCCGGGCGAAACGGCCGACCAGCTTTACGTTTGGTTCCCGAAAGATCGTGTCGTTTTCGCCGGCGACAATTTTTACCAGAGCTGGCCCAACCTGTATGCGATTCGCGGAACAGGCTACCGGGATGTCCGGAAATGGATCAACAGTCTCGACGCAATGCTGGCGGAGAAACCCGCTCACGTCGTGCCGGGCCACACCCAGCCGATTGTGGGCGAGGAAAAATCCACTGAAGTGCTCACGAACTACCGCGACGCGATTCAGCACGTCTTTGACGAAACGATCGCGGGGATTAACAAAGGCATGACGCCGAACGAGCTGGTCGAGACCGTTGAGCTTCCTGAGCATCTTCGCGATCTCGATTACCTGCGCGAATACTACGGCAACATTGAGTGGGGCATCCGCGCGATCTTCTCCGGTTATCTCGGCTGGTTCGACGGGAATCCAACCAACCTGTTTTCCCTGCCGCCTGCCGATGAAGCCGGAAAAATGATCGCCCTTGCCGGTGGCGAAGAGAAATTTCGTGAGGCTGCCAGCAAGGCACTCCAAGAAGGCGACGCGCAATGGTGCGCCCAGCTCTGCGACCATTTGCTGGCTCTCGATCCTAACGATCAGCAGGCGCGTTCCCTGAAGGCGGATGCGCTGGAATTTCTCGCCGAAAACCTGATCACTGCCACAGGCCGGAATTATTATCTCACGGTGGCTCAGGAGCTTCGGAAATCCCGCGAGAAGTAAGAGCAAGGGATTCGCTTTCGATCTTCAAATCTGAATGTGCGTTTCGAGTATGTATCGCGCAGAGTGGATTGTTATGATTAAAGGATGTTGATTCGTAAAAACCATTCCTCTCAACAGAACATGAAACGCTTTCTTTTTTTACTGATTCTCACCGTCTGCCCGGCGGCGTATACCGCCGAAGACAAAACCAACTTCATCGTTTTCCTCACGGATGACATGGGTTGGGGAGACCTGGCATGCTACGGGCACCCGGTCATCCAGACGCCGAATCTCGACAAGTTCGCGAAAGAAGGTGTGCGTTTCACCCAGGCGTATTCGTCCTGCGGAGTCTGCTCGCCAAGCCGTTCTTCGATCCTGACCGGGCGGACGCCGTATCGGAACGGAGTGTGGCGTTGGATCCCGGGTGGGCATCAAACGCACCTGCGCGAGAGCGAAATAACGTTGCCCGAACTGCTCAAGCCACTCGGCTACGAAACGATGCACACCGGAAAATGGCATCTCAATGGTCACTTCAACAGTCCCGAGCAACCGCAGCCGAACGACCACGGTTACGATTGGTGGTTTGCGACGCAGAACAACGCTGCGCCTTCGCACAAGAATCCCGTGAACTTCGCCCGCAACGGCGAAGAAGTCGGGCCGCTCGAAGGATTTTCCGCTCCGCTGGTTTGCGAGGAGGCGATTAACTGGCTGTCCGACGAACGCGATCCGGAGAAGCCATTTTTCATCACGGTGTGGACTCACGAGCCGCACCTGCCGATCGAATCCGATCCGAAATTCATGAAACTTTATTCTGAACTGGAGGATGCCGATCACCGCCAGCACCACGGCAACATCACTCAGATCGATTATGCGTTCGGGAAATTGATGGAGGCCCTCGACGCTCAGGGGCTGCGCGAGAATACGTTCGTCATATTCACCAGCGACAACGGACCCGAAGGCCGATCCGAACGGGGCCGCACCCGCGGATCGACCGGCGGACTCCGCGGACGAAAACGCGACAGCCACGAAGGCGGCATCCGCGTTCCCGCGATCGCCCGCTGGCCGGGGAAGATCGAGCCGGGCACAGTGAGCAACACACCGATCATCGGCTCGGATATTTTTTCGACCGTGCTCGACATCGTCGATGTCCCGCAGCCCGACGACCGCACCATCGATGGAGTCAGTATGATCCCGGCTTTCGCCGGAAAAGAATTGGAGCGCCCCGTGCCGTTGTTCTGGCGGACGCACATTGCTCCCGATGCCAGCCACGCCGCGATGCGAATCGACGAATGGAAAATCGTCGCGAACAAAGACCTGACGAAATTTCAGCTTTACCAAATCGAAGAAGACTGGAAGGAGGAAAACGATCTCGCCGCCGGGAAGCCCGAAAAGCTGGCAGCGATGAAAGCGAAATTTCTCGAAGTCTGGAAAGACATCGAAGCCGAGGGCCCGAAGGAATGGTGGGAAAACGAGCCGGAACGCAAAAGGGGACCCGGCAAAAAGAAGGCCGGCGGCAAGCTGAAAGCCGGCACCGACAAGAGCGGCGACTGGGACGTGGTGAAAGGCGGGACGGTTGAGAAAAGTGATTTCGGTTACCTGCTCGATGCCGGTTCGGGTGAAGCGATCGCGCTGAAAAAACTCGACACGCCAATCCAGGAATCAGCGACTTTTTCCCTGAGCTACCGCGCTGCGAAAGGCACGGGCGTGACGAAGAACGCCTGTTTCTGTTTCGGATCAGCGACGGAAAACGACGCGCTTTTCAAAGCCGGCACGATGATAGGCATGAACCGCCATGGATTTTTTGAAGGCGGTTGGGCCAATGTTGGAATCGGTGCGGGCAAAAAGGCGAAGTTCGATCACGATGCGACTTTCGAGGCGCAGGTGACGATCGATTTGGAGCACGGAAAAGCCATTTTGAAAATCGGAGAAAACAAGGTCGAGCAGAAGTTGCCGGATACGCTGGAGAGCGTGACGCACTTTGGGATTTACGCAAAGGCGACGCGTTCGGAGTTCACGATGCCGGGGTCGGCGCAACCGTAGTTCGGGGAACGCCGAAATGATCTGACCCTGTTGGTTTGCCGAACAGACCCTGTTGATTCGTGGCGGCGTTTCGAAACAACCCTATTGGTTCATCGAACAGACCTTCCTGAGTAAAAAGTGAGTCGGACGGAGTTTCGACCAATTTTTCGTTACGCAAGGCCATGATTGCGCGTCTGCGAAATTTCACGCATTTCGTTCGTCGGGCCGGGTTTTCACGACCCGTCTCCGAATTTCAAAATACAGCGCCACGACGGTCAACGCTCCGACCACCGTCCACACGATCACCCATTCCACGATCGGCAGACGCCAGTGATCGGAACGGTTTACGATTTGATTCGTTTCGAAATCGAAGAAGGGAGTGACGTGCTCCGCTGGGTTCACTGAGAGTCCAGTAGCAAAGCTCAACAAGATCGCGCCTCCGAGAAGCGCGAACGGCTTGGGCACCACTTTGGTCCGGTGAAACAACACCATGAAAATCGTGGCACAGGCCGCCCAAAAAGCAGTCACCCCCAGTGCACCGGCCATCAACAAATGGGCAATCAGTCCCGGCCAATGATCGACCACCGGGAATATCCCGACGAGCGAGGCGAACACGGCAGCAATGGCGCCGAGGATGGAGACAACACACCCCCAGAATCCCCGGAATTGTCGCCCCAGGCCAAGCATGAACACCGCATAGCAGAGCCCTCCCAGGATCAGGCCGAGATTGAATAGGATCGCTTTGTCCGAAACACCGATCCACCCTAACTCAGACACAAAATGGTTTAGCGCGGAGTAGGGCTGGCCCTCCCGATTGATGAAACCAATTCGAGGCAGATAGAGCGCCAACGCGACGACGATTGATCCCGCGATGCCGAATTGGGCAAAATGGTGATGAATGAAATCCCGAAATCGTTTCATGGACTCCTTCGCGAAACTTCACGGAGCCTTCTTTTTCGAGGATGGCTTCTTTGGATTTGGTCCAGCGGCGCGGTAGGAATCGAGCAGCGTCCGTAACTCCTTCACGACTTCCGGATGTTGCTCGTACAGATTCGTCGTTTGTTCGAGGTCGGATTCCAAATCGTAGAGCTGCGCGGGGGGAGCGCCCGGCTTGATTTTTCCATCGGCAATGTCGCTGTTTTCGCGACCGACAAAGGTGATCGCTTTCGGCCCGCCGAAGGCATGAGCGCCTCGTTTGGCTGCGGTAAATCCGCCGCCAGCCTGGGCGTCGATGAACATCCACTTGCCTTTGCGAATCGAAAGGTGGGACCGATCTTTTGCAGCGAGTAGCAGATGTTCGCGAATCGGCTCTTCGGGGTTTTCGGTCAGCGCAGAAAGGGCATTCACGCTGTCCCGGCCCTGGCCGTCTTCGATTTTTTCCCCGGTAATCGCGGCGGAGGTCGCTAACAAATCCACATTGGAAATCAGCTGATCCGATTCGGTTCCCGCCTCGATTTTACCCGGCCAGCGCGCGATAAACGGCACGCGATGGCCGCCTTCCCAGGCATCAAACTTGAATCCGAAAAGCTCCCCGTTCATTTCGTGGCCGGCTTCCCAGGCGTTCTGACCGCCCACGTTAAACATGCCGCCATTGTCGCTCGTAAAAATGACGAGGGTATTGTCCGCCACTTCCATTTCGTCCAGCGCAGCCATCACCTCGCCGACGATCCAGTCGAGCTCATGAATGTAATCACCGTAGGGCCCGCACTGGCTCGTGCCTTTGAAACGGGGATGCGGGGTGAAGGGATGATGAATATTGGTGGTGGAAAGATAGAGAAAAAAGGGCTTCTCCTGAGTCTTGATCCACTCGATCGACTTTTCAGTCAGCTTGGTGCCAACCATTTCGTCGTCGTAAAGCGCGTGGGCTGCATCAGCCCCGCCGATTTGGGAGTAGCCCATCTTTTCGAAAAATTCACGCGTCTTCGCCTTTTTGTCGTAAACGAACGGATCTTCCGGCACATGCCCCACCACGCGGTGATTCTCCACGTAGACGAAAGGCGGATGGCTGTTCACCACGGGGACGCCGAAATAATAGTCAAACCCCAGCTCCAGCGGACCGGGTTTCAGATCGCCATTCCAATCCGGTCGTCCCTTACCGAAACCGAGATGCCATTTTCCGATGCAGGCCGTGGCGTAACCGGATTTCCTGAGCAAACTTGCCACCGTTTGCTTGTTCGTATCCACCACCAGACCCGTTTTCAGAAAAACCGGCACGTAGAGATTTTTGCGCACGGGATACTCGCCAGTCAGCAGAGCGTAGCGTGAGGGGGTGCAGACCGCAGAGGCAGAATGCGCATCCGTGAAACGCCTCCCTTCGGAAGCCAGGCGATCGATGTTCGGCGTTTGAACCTTGGTCGCGCCGTAGCAGCCCAGATCGCCATAGCCGAGGTCGTCGGCAAAAATGAGAACGATGTTGGGTTTGGTTTCCTGTGCCAGGGCGCTCGTGGCCAGCGCGAAAAGTAAAGTAATCAGTTTTTTCATAAGAGTGTTCCGTTGAGGTTTGATTGCCTGCTGGCGAACAAGCGAGCATGTTACATCGGGCGTTCCTGCTGGGAAATCGCTCTATCATGTCTGATTTACCGGGGGCTTGAAGGACGAACCAACAGGGTACGTTCATTGAACAGACCCTGTTCTTCGTGAGACGATGACCCAAACAGTCGAATCACGCCCCAAAGGGGCAGTTTCATACTAGCCCAGGGCAGCGCCCTGGGATGAGATGTTCCCTTTTTCGCAGGCTGAAGGCCTGTCTCATAACGGGCTAAAGAACAAATTATGATCCAGACTTTCAGCCTGCCAAAGTTCTGGTCGTCATTCCCAAGGCGTTGCCCTGGGCTAGAATGAGATCGCCCCATCGGGGCTTCTAATTGAATTTTTTTCGCCAACGCCTCGTGACGGTATTTCGAATCAACTCTGTTGGTTTATCGAACAGACCTGTTGATTCCTTTGGCAGGCGCAGGCTTCAGTTTTCTCCCACGATTCCGTAGAGCCAATCGAATCCCGAGGTGGATTTGTGATATGGTTTTTTCTGCTGATAACCGGAGACTAAAAAAGAGAGAATCCAATCCATGATTCATAATTTCCTGAAATCCTGCCTTGCCGCCTTGATCCTGCTTTGCGGGAGTTTTTCCAATGCTGCCGAGCGCCCGAACATCATCTTCATCTTCGCCGACGATTGGGGCTGGAAAGATCTCAGTTGTCACGATCACCCATTTGTGAAGACGCCGAACATCGATCGACTCGCGAAAGAGGGCGCGGAGTTTACGCGCTTCACCGTGGCGAGTCCGGTTTGCTCCCCGAGCCGCACTGCCGTGATCACCGGCCATTTTTCTTCGCGATATCTCATCGATGGTCACTTTGCCTGGGCCGACAGCAACGAGAAACGGGGAATGCCGGATTGGCTCGATACGAATGCGCCCAGCCTGCCGCGCATGCTCCAGGGAGCAGGATATCGCACGGCTCATTACGGAAAATGGCACCTCTCGAATGAGATGATTCCGGACAGCCCGGCTCCAATCGAATACGGCTACGACGACTACGGCGCATTCAACTGCTCCGGCGAGCAGATGCCTTATGACAAGGACGTCGTTCGTTCAATTGCCTTCATCGAAAAAGCGGTGGAAGAGGAAAAACCTTTCTTCATCAATCTCTGGCTGCACGAGCCCCACACGCCTTTCCACGTGTTGCCCAAGTATCGCCAGATGTTCCCTCACCTCGAGAACGATGGTGAAAACATTTACGCTGCGACGCTGGCCTATGCCGATGAGCGTGTCGGGCAGCTTCTCGATTTTCTCGATGAACAGGATCTCGCTGAGGATACCCTCGTCATTTTCAGTTCCGACAATGGCCCGGCCCGGAGTCGCGGCGACATTGAGATCCCGAAAATGACCTACGATCCCGCCACAGGGCTGGGCTTCGGCATCGGAGCCGCAAAAGGAACTACCGGCGGGCGCAAAGGCTTTAAAGGATCGCTGCATGAAGGCGGGATTAATGTCCCGTTTCTCGTTCGCTGGCCCGGTAAAGTCGAGGCCGGCGCGGTCGACGATCAGAGTTTCATCACCGCAGTCGATCTGCTTCCCACTTTCTGCAGTCTCGCCGGTGCTGAGCTGCCGGAAGGCTATGTCCCCGATGGACTCGACTACTCGGAAGTCTTGCTTGGAAAGCCTGCACCATCTCGCGAAAAACCATATTTCTCCCGCTACAAAGCTGGCTCGCCGAACAGCGAACATTGGGCTTCTCTCACTGCCGTTTCCGGCGGCTACAAATACCTCGCCAATCCGAAACTTGATCGGGTCGAGCTTTACAATCTGGTGGAAGATCCTCTGGAGAAAACTGATCTCGCAGCGGAGAAACCCGAGATCGTCGCGAAGATCAAGGCCGAGGTGGATGAGTGGCTCGCGTCCCTTCCCGCTGAACACCCTGAAGGTGTTTTCTCCTCGCTCCGCAATGACCCGGAGGCTCTGGCGAAGAGCAAGGAACCGTATCGTCGGTATAAGTAGAGCTATCGAATTCGCCTAAAACCCCTGAAAGTATGAAGAAGTTCTTCTTTATCTGTTTGGCCGCCGCAACTCTGATTCAGCCCTCAGTTGTTCACGCCGAAGAAACCCGTCCACCCAACTTCGTCGTCGTGTTCGTCGATGATCTTGGCTACGCCGACATCGGCTGTTTCGGGTCGCCGGATATCAAGACTCCGAGACTGGATGCCCTTGCAAAGGAAGGGATGCGCTTCACCCACTTCTATGCACAGCACATTTGCGGGCCTTCGCGAGCGGCGTTGATGACCGGCTGTCATCCGCTGCGAGTCGCAGAACCGGGCAACGTGAAAGAGATTCACCCGGTTCTTCATGACAAAGAGATCACCGTTGCTGAAGTCTTGAAAAGCAAAGGCTATGCCACGGGGTGTTTTGGCAAATGGGACCTCGCCCGGCACAATCAGAAAAATTTCATTCCGGAGCTCATGCCAACTCACCAGGGGTTCGACTATTTCTACGGAACCCCTTCGAGCAACGACTCTTTCGTCGACATTTATCGAAACGATGAGCTGATCAAGGAAAAGGCGGACATGTCGATGCTGACGAAAAATCACACTGATGAAGCGATTCAGTTTATCGAGAAAAATCGCGAGCAACCCTTCTTCGCCTACATCCCGTATTCGATGGTCCACACCCGACTCGATGCCTCGCCCGACTTCAAAGGCAAGTCGCCGCGTGGTCTTTACGGGGACTGTGTCGAGGAAATTGATTTCAACTGCGGTCGTATTATCGACACCCTGAAAAAACATGATCTGGTCGACAACACCTACTTCCTTTTCACCAGCGACAACGGTCCTTGGTTGATCAAAAACAAGGATAAGGTAGACGGGCATTTGCCGACCGACCACGGAGGTTCGGCGGGGCCCCTTCGCAGCGGAAAAGTTTCGACCTGGGAAGGCGGCGTACGCGTCCCGACAATTCTCTGGGCGCCCGATCGTGTGCCGGCCGGAACGACCTGCGACAAGATCGCCGGGACCATTGATATCCTGCCGACCTTTGCCGCTCTCGCCGGAGCCGAAGCTCCCACCGATCGCGTTCTCGATGGAATCGATATCCGGCATCTCTTCCAGGGCGATTTTGCCAGGGCGGACGAAGACCGGGGTTTTCACTACTACTTCATCAACTCGCTTCAAGCTGTGCGTCAGGGAAAATGGAAATTGCACCTCCCCCGACCCGCCAATCCGAAATGGTTGGGACATTTTTCCATCAATCGCCACATTGCGGCAGAAGACTGGGCTGGGTTTGAAGAGCCGTTCCTGGTCGACCTCGAAGCCGATCCCGGTGAAACCAAGAGCGTTGCGGCGGATAATCCGGAAGTGGTCGCGCACCTGCTGAAGCTCGCCGAAGAGGCCCGCGCCGATATCGGTGACTACAACCGCGTTGGCAAGAACATGCGCTTTTTCGACCCGATGGATGAACGTCCCGAAAAGCCGGTGTTCAGCAATCTGGTCCGCAAGCCGAGGCCAAAGAAAAAGAAACCGGCGGCCAAATAGAAACCAATATACAAAGAGAAATGAAAACCATCACCAAACTCTTTCTCGCCCTCGGTTTGATCGGCTGCAGCATCGGCACCGCACTCGCAGAGGAAGAAAAGAACATCCTCATCATCCGGGGCGCATCGACTCACGGCAAGGATTCGCACAACAACGACGAGGTCGGGCAACTCATCAAAGACAAGCTGGAGAAATCGAAATACGCCGAAAAATTTGAGATCAATTCGACGATCAATTACCCGAAAGATCTCGGCCTGGTCGAGAACGCGGATCTCATCATCATTTCCAGCGACGGCGGAGGAAAGCATGCCTTGTTGAACAAAAAGGATCCTACCAAACACACCAAACATCTCGATGGCGTTCTGAAGAAAAACAAAGCGGGCCTGATCGTGATTCACTGGGCGACCGACGCGCCGTCCGGCGGCATGGGGCAACTTCATCCCGAGAATTCCAAAATGATGATGGACTGGATCGGGGCTGTTTATTACTGGGTGAAAAAAGGGAAAGATCCCAAGAGCAGCTGGACCTGGAAATTCCCGGTTCTCGAATTGGAGGTCGATCAATCGCATCCCATTTCCAACGGCGTGCCTGCCAAATTTCCGTTGCAGGACGAATACTACTTCAACTTTTTCACCGCAGAGTACGGCAGAAATCCAGGTTCGGACAAAGTGACTTTTCTCCACACCGCCCAGGCCCCCAGCCACCGGAGCGACATGAATAAAAAGGCCAACTGGCGTGAGCAGCCGGTCTACTGGTCATTCGAGCGCGAAGACGGCGGTCGTTCCGTCGCGATGACTTCGGCTCACATGTGGCACACTTGGGCAAATCCGAATTTTTTCCAGTCCTTTGCAAACAGCATTTTCTGGACCATGGAAATGGAGATTCCCAAGGACGGCGTAGAGATCGCGACGCCGACACACGAGGAGCTGCTTTCCTACGAAGGCACTGTCTTTTACAAGATGGCGCGGCATTTTAAGTAGGCCGATTTGGAATCTACGCTCTACGAAGCAGCAGGGGTTGGTTCATCGAACAGACCCTGTTGGTT
>JABDJT010000201.1 GCA_013003335.1 Verrucomicrobiales bacterium
GACCGCTTTTTCCTCGTCCACCTGCTCGTCGATTTTCGTCAAAAGCGCGTCCCGTTCGGCAGTCAATTTTTCCCACTGATACCAGTCCGAAACCGATCCCGGTGCCTCGATCACCGGCGCGTAGACATAGGCGTTGCCGTCCATCGGGCTCTCCGCCGTGCTGTTGAAAAACGCCATCAGCTCATAATATTCCCGCTGCAGAATCGGATCGTATTTGTGGGTGTGACAACGGGCACAGTTCAGCGTCATCCCGAGAAAAACCGTCCCGAAATTCTCCGTCCGATCGAAATTATTTTTCGCCTGAAACTCCGCCGGTATCGCCCCGCCTTCCGCCGTCGACGGATTCATCCGCACATAACCCGTCGCCGTCAGATGCTCCAAACTCGGGTTCGGCAGAAGATCGCCCGCGAGCTGCCAGGTGATGAACTGATCGAACGCCAGGCCGTCATTCAGCGCCTTCACCACCCAGTCCCGATACGGAAAAATCCCCCGCTTGTTGTCGAGGTGCAGCCCGTGCGTGTCGCCGTACCGTACCGCATCCAGCCAGTAGCGCGCCTGATGCTCACCGAATCGCGAGCTTGCCAGCAGTTCATCCACCAGCGCCTCGTAGTCGCCCGATTTCAAAAACCGCTCCAACTGCTCCGGCTCGGGCGGCAGCCCCGTCAAGACCAGCGCCGCACGGCGTGCCAGGACATTCGGCGAAGCCGCTTTCGCAGGTTCCAGCTCTTTTTCGGCGAGCCGTTTCCCCACAAAAAAATCGATCTCATTTCCACCCCCTTCGACGTTCGATGTTGAACGTTCCATGTTCGACGTTCGTTCCGGAGCAACAAACGCCCAGTGTTTCTCGTATTTCCCACCGGACTTCACCCAGCGGGTCAACACATCCCGCTCCGAATCCGTCAGTTGTTTCTCCGCCTTTTCCGGAGGCATCGGATCATCCTTGTCGTGGATCCGGAAAGTCAATTCGCTCTTCTCCAAATCCGCCGGATCGATCGCTTTGTAGCCGCCGAGGTCCACCGTCGCGCCTTCATACGAATCGAGCCGTACCTCGTCTTCTTCCGCATCCGGCCCGTGGCAGACAAAACACTTGTTCGACAAAATAGGCAGCACCTCGCGAGCAAAATCGGGGGCATCAGGTTTCGCGTCCTGCGCGGTAGCGGACAGAGCAAGGATCAAGAAAACGGAAAAAAATCGGGGCATCACGGAGGGGTATAGAATGTAATCGTGCCGGAATTCACCCGGATTGAAAAGGTCCGTCATTGGCCGATTCCTCCCTAATGCGCACACTCAATTTCGTCTTTCCGAAACCTCACTTGTCCCCGTGCAATTCTGCGCTAGATTCCCCGCCCTCAAAAAAGGGAAACCGAACCAACGGTAATTTTGAATCGGCAAGCGTGCCTGAACCCCATTGAACAACCCCCCGAAAGCTAAGTCCTACCGATACCACCCCGGTTGTTGTTCGATAGGGTTAGTTTGTCAAACAGACCCTGTTCATTCGTCAAACTTTCAGATATTCTCGAAACGTGGCTGATACCGAAACCATCATCGAAACTTGCGCGAAATACGCCGAAGAAATTCAGGCGGAAGACATCGTCGTGCTCGATTTGCGCGGCATTTCCACGATCGCCGATTATTTCCTGATCTGCACGGGCACCTCGATGCCGCACCTGAAAGCGATTCGCCGCGATATCAGTGAGAAAGTCGAAGAGGAAATCGGAGAACGTCCCCGCTCAGTCGACGGCAAGGCCGACAGTCTTTGGATGGTGCTCGATTACGTCGATGTGGTCGTTCACATTTTCCACAAGGACACCCGCTCGGTTTACGCGCTGGAGGACCTGTGGTCCGATGCTCCGCGAGTCGACTACGATTTTCTGACTCGCGGGGAGACTGCGGAGGCGTAAGCTCTCCGTCATGCGAGTCGAAGTCGTCAACACGGGTACCGAGTTGTTGCTCGGGAAGGTGATCAACACCCACGCCGCTTATTTCGGAAACGAACTGTTCAAACTCGGCCTCCGGGTCCAGCGACAGACTACGATTCCCGACGGCGATGATATTCGAGTCGTGCTGGAGGAAGCATTTCCGCGCACAGACGTCATCCTGATCACCGGCGGTCTCGGGCCGACCCACGACGATATCACGCGTGAAGTCGTTGCCGAAATGCTGGGCCGCGAATTGCATCTCGATCAATCGATCCTCAACGGAATCCGCGAAATGTTTGTCAGCCGCGGGCTCAAAATGAATCCGTCGAACAACAAACAGGCCATGGTTCCGGACGGCGCGGAAGTGCTCGACAACCCGAACGGAACCGCTCCGGGCCTATTCGTTCCCACGACCGAAAACTCGCCGCATCTGTTCCTTTTGCCTGGCCCACCGCGCGAGCTGAAACCGATGATGGAAAATCTCGTCATTCCGAAACTCGGCGATCTTCTCGGGCCGGAGAACTCGCCGGACGGTACCCGGAATTTCCGAATTTACGGCGTCGGTGAATCGGCCATCGCAGGACGGCTGGAAGCGAAATTCAACGAGATCGATGACCTTGAAGTAGGCTATTGCGCCCGGCTCGGCGAGGTCGATGTCCGTCTGATCGGGCCGGAGTCCGCGATCGAAGCCGCGGCAGAACTGGTGCGCGTAGCCTACCCACGCCAGATCGTCACCGAGTCAGAAGACCCGATTGAAAAGGTCATCGTCGGCATGTTGCGCGAGCGCGGCGAAACCGTTGCCACTGCGGAAAGCTGCACCGGCGGGCAGATCGCGAGCACGATCACGAACACCGATGGTTCCAGCGCGGTGTTCGGCCATGGTTTTGTGACCTACGCAAACGAAGCGAAAGCAAAATGGCTCGGCGTGCCGATGGAGCTGATTGAGGAACACGGCGCTGTCAGCGAAGAAGTCGTCCGCGCCATGGCTGCCGGCTGCCTCGAAGCCAGCGGAGCCGATCACGCCATCGCCGTGAGCGGAATCGCCGGCCCGGGAGGAGGCACGGACGAGAAACCCGTCGGCACGGTTCAAATCGCCATCGCCTCGCGGGAGGGTGGAATATTCGCGAAAAGATACTACCAGCCAGTCGATCGTCTCAGTTTCAAAACCCGCGTGACTCGTCTCGCGCTCGATCTTTTGCGGCAGCGACTGGCGGGGTTTGAGCTAAAGTAGGCCAATGCGTTTTTTCAAACGTCACATCCTCAGCCTGACTGCTCTCCTGTTGTTCGCCTGGTCGATCTGGGGCTGGTTTCACAGCAGCCGGGAGTGGACGTCTTACAACGGCGAAACTTCGATCGGGATTTTTCGTGCAGCGTGCGAGAGCTCCATGTTCATGGTCGCTGTGGCGGAGATGAATCACGAACACCGCTGGAAATTCTGGAGAGAAAGCGATGCGATTACCGGTGACCGGATGCGATTTGTCTGGGCCGCGCCGGCCTTCCAGGCCGCTCATGGGCAGGTCAGCCTGCTGTTGCCGTTTTGGCAGGTGGCTCTTTTTCTGACGCTGATTGCGCTGATCACTTGGAAGTTGGAGCGACGGCGGATTCGTAAAGCACGGCGCTAATCCTACTCCGAACTTCGACTGCACACGCCGTGCAGGTGCCGATACACATCCGTCGCCTGAATTTTCGCTTCGTCGCGTGGCAAATCCGGCAGGTCGCCGATCAGAACGGGCCAGTTTTCATGCAACTCCGGGATCGCACCGTGAGAACCTTTTACAAGCGATGCATCGAGCGGAATGATATTCATCAACGTCCGGAAACCGAGTTTTTTGCGGATTAGTTTGTTCGCCACTTTCAGACGCGGAAACTTGATTTTTGGATTCACGAAAAGTTCGACCGGGTCGTAGCCCGGCTTCCGGTGAATGTCGACCGTGCGGGCGTAATCGGGCGCTTTGCGATCTTTTTCCCAAAAATAGTAGGTGAACCAGCTCCGGATGTTTGAAACGGCGACCAGATCGCCGGCGCGAGGATGTTCCATCCCGAAATAATTCCGCATTGAACCATCGATCACTTCGCTGACACCATCGATTTCAGCCACGGTTTCCCGGACTTCCTCAAGGATAGACGGATCATTTACGTAAATGTGCGCGACCTGGTGATCGGGAATCGCAAAAGCTTTGCTGTTGCCCAAATCGAGCACTTCTTTCCGGAGTTCGGTACGCAGAGTAAGCCAGCCTTTCTCGCGGAAAATGCGATTGATGTGAATCGGGTTATCCACCTCGGTAATTCCGTATTCGCTCAGTAAAATCACCCTTACGTCGCGTTTTTCATAAAATCGGATCAGATCGCCAACAACGGCGTCGATTTGCCCCAAATCCATGGAAATCAGCGGGTCATTCGGACCGAGACGCTGCAGATTATAATCGAGATGCGGCAGGTAAACGAGATTCAGCTTCGGTGAAAACTGCTCCTCAAACCATTTCGCTGCCCTCGCAATCCAATGACTGGATTCGATCCCGGATTTCGGCCCCCAAAATGTCTGGAACGGAAATTTCCCGATCTTTCGCCGCAATTTTCTGTGCAGTTCCATCGGGTGAGTCTGAAAATCGAAGACCTTCTTCCCGTCCGCGCAATAGATCGGCCTCGGAGTCGCGGAGTAATCGACGGAGGAATACATGTTGTTCCACCAAAACAGGCGAGCACAGGTGAAATCCGGATCATCCTCTTGGAGGTGCTCCCACAATTTCCGACCGCCGACGAGATGATCGGACTGTTTCCAGGCCCGGTGTTCGGCGTATTCCCGATCATACCAAAGGTTGCCCACGATTCCATGATCCGCGGGCGTTTTTCCTGTCAGGTATGTCGCCTGCATCGTGGAGGTCACGGCCGGAATCTGCGGTTCAACGTGCGCAAGCTTGTGGTTTTCCCGTTCGCGGAACTCGGAAATGTGAGGCGTGTCCGGACCAACGTGGCGGCTGGAAAGACCCACAACATTCAGGATTGCAGTCCGTTGAAAACCAGCGGGTGATGACTCTGATTCAGATTGGCTCACGAGAGGATTGGAAAACCGACCGTAACCCTGTTTTCTGACCGGTAAAACCTGATTTCGACGATTTCCGGTAATTTCGACGAATGGCGCATCCAAAAATGATGCCGAACGAATCAACAGGGTCTGTTCACCAAACCAACCCTGTTGGATCGTTTCAGAGCCATCTTACGGAGCGGGTTCGTTTTTCGGCGAAATTGGGTTAGGATCCGCCATGAAAATCGCTCTTCTCGGAGCCGGCTGGTTCGGTCGCGAAGCTCACCTCAGAAACCTTCTTTCACTGGAAAATGCGGAAGTCGTGGCTGCCAGTTCCCGTAGTGAATCATCGCTGGATGCAGCCCGTGAAATCGCGGGCGACGACCTGAAGGCATTCACTGACTGGAAAGACGCGCTGGCCGTTGACGAAGTCGAGGCAGTCGTCATCGCGCTGACGAACAATTTGCACCATGAGGCTGCTTTGGCGGCGTTCGAGGCCGGGAAGCACGTGCTTTTGGAAAAACCGCTCGGACTGACTATCGCAGAATGCGACGAGATTATTGCGGCGTCAGAATCGGCCGGGAAAGTGCTCCAGATCGGCCATGAAATGCGGTTTCAGAGGCTTTACTCGCAGATGAAATCGATGATCGACGGCGGTGAAGTCGGCAATTTACAGCTGATGTGGTGCCGGGAATTCCGCGGCCCGATGCGGCCGGGCTGGCGGTCGAGCGAGGCGCTCACGGGCGGCACGATTTTGGAAAAAAACTGTCACCATATCGATTTATTCAACTGGATGATCGGCGAAAAACCGGTCCGCGTGGCCGCAAACGGCGGGACAAACGTGCTGACCGACCGGGAGATCCTGGACAACGCGCAGGTGATTATTGAATACGCGAACAATCGCCGGGCGACGCTGGAATTGTGCCTGTTTGCCCCGTTCGGCGGCGAGTGCGAAATCGGCGTGGCGGGAGATCTGGGGCGGATTGACACGCGCAACCAGGCGTTGGAATTGACCTTGCAGCGATTTGATTTGCCCGATCGAAACGAGATGCAAATTGCGGACGTGGCGGAAGACGCCGGATTTGTCGATGCCTCCGGGCGGGTGGACCGCGGCATCCGGCCCGAACTGGAGCATTGGCTGGACTGCTGCGCGGCCGGAGACCGTCCATTGACCGACGGGGAATCCGCAAAATTGAGTGTGGCCGTTTGCCTCGCAGCACAGGAATCGATCCGTCGCGGGGAAACGGTTTTGATGGAAGAATTCGGGGTGAAATAGCCCAAGTTAGCCTGTCACAATTCACGGCTGGTTCGTGTACAGTTTCGGGACAAAACTGACTTTTTGCCCTCGAATCCTGTCTAAAGTCATAAACCTGCCATCATGACTGTTAAAAATCTGTTCGAGAAAACGATCGTGTCGGGCCTGCTCCTTGCAGCGAGCCTGTTCATTCCGTCCGGGCTGACAGCCCAGGATTCTCCGGAAAAGCCGGCCTTTTCGATTCACCCGCTTTTCTCTGATCACGCGGTTCTGCAACAAGGGCTGACTGTTCCCGTCTGGGGCACAGCGGAGCCGGGAAAGAAAATCACAGTGAGTTTTGGGGATCAAACAGTGGAAGGTAAAGCCGATGAAGCCGGCCAATGGATGGTCGCGTTGAAACCCCTGACTGCATCAGCCGAAGGTGCTGACCTGGTCGCGAAAAGCAACGGAACAGAGATTACGGTTACAGACATGCTGGTGGGAGAAGTCTGGGTTTGCTCCGGGCAATCCAACATGGCGTGGTCGGTTTCGCGAACGACCGACGCGGAAAAAATAGCGGAAGAGGCGAAAGCGAAGAAATTTGATGGAATCCGGCTCTTCAAAGTGCCCGTCGCCGGTGCGGACGAGAGGCAGAAAACCGTCGAGGCGAGCTGGGCTTTGCCCAAACCAAACACGATCGCGAATTTCTCCGCGACGGGCTTTTACTTCGGCCGAGCTTTGCACCGCGACAAAGACGTGCCCGTGGGCCTGATTCAGTCGGCAAACGGCGGGACGAACGCGTATTCGTGGATCAATTCCAACACGCTCAACGACGACGAAGTCGCGGAAACCATCCGAACTTACTGGGCGGGAATGGTGGAAAAAGGTCCCGCCGCGCTGGAGCGGTTCGAAAAACAAAAACAGGCCTGGATTGACGGCGGCAAGAAAGGTCGCGCTCCGCGAGAGCCCATGCACGCCGGGCACGCAAAGCGGCCCGCCGGACACTACAATGCGATGATTGCCCCCCTGCAACCGTATGCGATCCAGGGTGTAATCTGGTACCAGGGAGAAGCCAATTCCCGTCCGCCGTTTGTGACCGAATATCGCGATCTCATGTTCGCCCTGGCAAAAGACTGGCGCTACGATTGGCATCACGCCACACACTGGAATCGGGGCCCCAAGGACGCCGCCGAGCGACCGCGAATGTTTCCTTTTTACATCGTGCAATTGCCGAATTACGAGCCCGGCGCAGCCTGGCCGATCATTCGCGAGCAAATGCTGAAATTCTGGCAGGACGGAGAAAACACCGGCACGATCGTCTCGATCGATGTAGGTGATGCAACGGATATTCACCCGCAGAACAAGCTTCCCATCGGCGAACGCCTCGCCCGATTCGCCCGCGCCAACGCCTACGGAGACGATATCGTGTATTCCGGGCCGGTTTACGATTCCATGATGGCCGCAGACGGCAAAGTAACGCTGACCTTCAAGCACACTGGCGGAAGCCTGAAATCCCGCGACGGTGAACCGCTCCGGCATTTCGAAGTCGCAGGTGGAGACGGGAATTTCGTACCTGCCGAGGCGGTGATCGAAGGGGACCACCTGATTGTCAGCGCCCGCGATATCGCCGAGCCGCGAGCGGTCCGATACGCCTGGAAGCCGAATCCGGAAAATATCAATTTTGTGAACGGCGAAGATCTGCCCGCCAGCCCGTTCCGGACGGACTCGTGGGACCTGCTGGAGTAAGATTTCGAGTCAACAGGGTCTGTTTGCTGAACCAACCCTGTTGATTCCTTCCCTGCGTCCTGTTTCCACGGGGAAAAACCGGTTTACAAACCGCCAAAAACAGGCATATTCCGCGCCCACGAGCAATACGAACCGCCGTTGGTCCTCTGGGTTCGATTTTTTCTCAAAAATCCGGACACGCTCGCCAGAAGGGAAACCCGGCAACCCGAAAAAAACATGTCTATTAAACTAGCTCCGTTTGAACTCCCGAATCGTCTTGTAAAAGACGAGGATACCGCAACTGAAACCTACGCGAAATTCACCGCGGATCCGTTCGAGGCCGGTTACGGCCACACAATCGGCAACAGCCTTCGCCGCGTGTTGCTTTCCTCTCTCGAGGGTGCCTCCATCACTTCCGTGAAAATTGCCGGTGCCCAGCACGAATTCACCAGCCTGCCGGGCGTGGTCGAAGACGTGACCGAGATCGTCCTGAACCTGAAGCAAATCCGCTTCAAGCATCACGACGACAAAGAGCCTGCCACACTGTCCCTGACGGTCGACAAGACCGGTCCTGTGACCGCCAGTGACATCGAAGAAATTTCCCAGTACGAAATCGTCAACCCGGACCAGCATATTTGCACCCTGGATAAGAAGACGAAATTCTCCATCGACATGGAAGTGCGGGTCGGCCGCGGATTTAACACCGCTGAAGACAACAAGCACCCCGAAATGCCGATCGGCGTGATCCCGATTGACTCGATTTTTTCCCCGGTTCGCCGCGTGAAATACGCTGTCGAAAACACCCGGGTGGGTCAGCGCACTGACTACGACAAGCTGGTTCTCGAAGTTTGGACAGACGGGCGTCTGGAGCCGCACGATGCGCTGCTGCAGTCTTCCGCAATCCTGCGTCACCACCTCGACGTATTCGTGAATTACGACGACGACGCCATCGAAATCGATGCCGCTCCGACTGAAACCTCCGAGCAGGACAACGAACTCAAGAAGTTGCTCAACATGAGCGTGAACGAGATCGAACTGTCCGTCCGGGCCGCCAATTGCCTGAACAACGCGAATATCACAAGCGTTGGCCAGCTGGCCATGAAGTCCGAAGCCGAGATGCTGAAATACCGCAACTTCGGCAAAAAATCGCTCAACGAAATCAAGGACAAGCTCTCCGAACTGGGCCTGTCGCTGGGTATGCAGATCGATCCGGGTCTCCTGGAACAGCCGTTCGCCGCACCGCTCCTGGGTGGCGACAGCTCCTCCGAAGGTCCGGGCCTTGCATCTCTCATTGCGGCCAACCTGAATCGGGACTAAGTCAAAACTGACCTTTTACCGAAACATTTGAAATGAGACACGGACGAAAAACCGTCAAACTCCAGCGCAAAAAGGCGCACCGCGAGTCCATGCTTCGCAATCTCGCCTGCAGCCTGATCGACCACGGCCGGATCCGCACCACATTGGCGAAAGCCAAGGCGTTGCGGCCCTTCGCCGAGAAACTCGTCACGTTGGGGAAAACCAACACCCTTCAC
>JABDJT010000202.1 GCA_013003335.1 Verrucomicrobiales bacterium
GAGCAGTTTCTTACCGCAGGAGGAGAATTCGACAATCTCTGCCGCACCATGCAAAACCAGTCCGGCACCGTTTTCTATTTTCTCGTCAATCCGGACAGCTTCGAAACCTATCTCGACGCGCGGGCGAAAGTCGAATTTCACCGAATCAAAGGCGGCTGGAACATTTGGGCGGGTGAGAAATTCGAAGGCGCTGCAGCCCCTCTGCAAACCACGGCCCGCTACAACTTCGCGACGTTTCCAGCCGATGAATATATGAAACTCGCCACTGCCATCGGCCCGAAACTCGCCGCGGCCAGCGCAACCGAGATTGCGGAATTCGATCAGCGCCTCAATGCCGCGGCTGACAAGGCGGTGGCCGACAAGGTCATCAAGGCCGAGGAAAAACAGGAATTCATCGACAAGCTCCGGCCCGAACGACGGGCCTGGAATTCGAGCAATACCCAGCAGTGGAGCCTGAATGTTTACCGCACCGCGCTGGCCGCACAGGAAGTCAGCGGAGTTGCCGACGTTCAGGTTGAATTGCACCCGCCGGAAATTCCTCATATTCGCACCTTCAATCCGGCCAGTCCGCCTTCGAAACCTCGACCGCCGGCTGATCCCAATGCGAAAAAGCCGGCCCCGAAAACGGGGCCGAAGGGAGCCACGGTCATCCTCGATTGATTTTCTATGAGCTTACGATCCAACCCTGTTGATTCTCCGAACAAACCCTGTTGGATCGTTTCGCGGTTTCGAATGAACAGGGTCTGTTCAACGATCCTACCCTGTTGTTTCGTTTTTGCCGTAGCGACAGCGGCCGAACCGAAATTTGAACGACAGGTCATCGATGACGCGGTCGAAGTTGGATACGGCCTCGCAATTGGCGATGTCGACGGCGACGGAAAACCGGACATCCTCCTGGCCGACAAGCGTCATTTTTCCTGGTACAAAAATCCGGGCTGGGAGGAATTCCCGATGGTGAAAAACCTGACGCTCCGCGACAATGTCAGCATCGCCGCCGCCGATATCAATGGCGATGGGCAGGTCGAGGTGGCTGTCGGGGCCCGCTGGAATCCAGGGGAAACCGCGGAGAAAGCCAAATCGGGTTCGGTTCACTACCTGGTCCGGCCAAAAGATCCGACGCAAGCCTGGAAGCCAATCGAATTGAATCACGATCCAACGGTCCACCGGATGCGCTGGGTGAAGGCGGATGACAATCAATACCGCCTCGTCGTTCTGCCGCTTCATGGAATCGGCAACAAGAACGGGGAAGGCGAAAACGGGGTGAATGTCCGCATCCATTTCGCTCCCCTGAATCAGTGGGATGATCCGGCCGAGTGGAAAGATACTGTGCTGGACGATTCACTTCACAAAACCCACAACTTCGATGATCGCGACGGCGACGTCCTGATCGGCGGAGCAGAGGGAGTGGTGAAACGGGACGTGCTGAATCCGCGCGAGAAAGACATGCGAATTATCACACCGGAAAATTCCGGCACAGAAGGCGTCGGGGAAGTCCGGTTCGGCAGCGGATTCATCGCGGCGATCGAACCGATGCATGGCAATCAGCTCGTGGTTTACGAAAATCCAAGGGAATGGGTACGGACGGTTTTGACTGACCAACTGAACCAGGGCCACGCTCTCGCGACCGGTGATTTGCTGGGGCTTGGCAGTGATCAAATCGTGGTCGGCTGGCGCAACCCGGACCCGGAAGGAAAAGTCGGCATCCGGATTTTTCATCGGGCCGCAGTCGATGCCCCGTGGAAAAGTTTCCTGCTCGATGACAACCAAATGGCGACCGAGGATCTCAAACTCGCCGACCTCGATGGTGACGGTAAACTGGATGTGATCGCAGCGGGTCGAGCCACGAAGAACCTGGTGATTTACTGGAACCGAAGCGAGTGATCAGTTCCCGAGAGCGTTGACGCCTTTGACGATCTCTTCCTCGATGTTCTCCGACCACAGGGCCGGGAGACCGTAATACACGTTCGAGCCGCCCCCTTCGTAGCCGCCTTCTTTCAGAACTTTGAGGCTCGGAATATAAGCCATCACGTCGTTCGCATACGCGGCAACCCAGGTCCGAATCTCGGCCCGTTCCCGTTTGAGGCGCAGGGCATATTCGACAGTGACCTCGCCACCCAGCGTGATGAATTCGACCTCGCCCCCTCCGATTTTCCAAAAGCCAATCGGGAACGGGTAGTTGCCTTTGAGCCCCCCCTGGTTCTCGATTTTTCGCAGCAGGTACTTGGAGCGGGCAACTTCGAACCGGTTGAGCGATTTTCCTTCCGCCTTGATTTCGTCTGGCGTGGGAACCTTGGCGAGCGAGAGATCGATTTCCTCATACATGAGGCTAAGTTTTGCAGGCAAATCCGGCATGGGCGCGGCCAGAACTTCGCCGACAGCCTCGGCGAGTTCCGCGCCATATTCTTCCGCATATTTTACTTCACGGCGGGGCAGCGGATTCTGATCCCCGCCGCATCCAGCCCAGAACAGGGCGATGCACCCGGGATTGGCTTTTTCCAATTCGATCTGGGCATAGCCTGGGTAGTCACCGCTCCATTTTTGCAGGCCGATCACCGTGGCGTGACAGGCATAGCCAAACAATACGGCTTTGAGGTTGCCTTCCCCGTCGCGCACGCTGAGGACCGGCACGTCATGGTCGACCGGCCCTTTCAACAGGCCCCGGGCCCGGCGATCCGGCACTTCCGAATACGGTTTATTTTCGCGACGATTCACCGCAAAGGTCGATTTCCCGCTGCCCCATTGTAATCGGGCGGGAGCGATGGCTGCGATCGCTTTGCCGGAGACCTCCACGATTTTTTCCACGAGGGTTTCGGCATACTCGTCGATCAATTTCTGCTGCTCCGGATCGACGCTGAGGTAATGGAGTGGCGCGAGATTTTTTCCGACGACCGGACCGCTGTGGGTGTGTGATGTGCAGATTGCAACCGCCTCGCGGTCGAAGCCGTGGATAGCCTTCAGTTGCTCGCAGACTTTCCCGGCGAGTTCCCGATCAATCCCGACGAGATCGAGGGTCAGGATCAATCCCCGGTTCCCTTTGTCGTCATCGAGCACGAGCGCTTTGGCCCACAGATCCGTGAATTTCCCCTCCGAAGGGGCTTTCCGGCCTCCGTATCCCGCCATCCACATATTTTTTTCCGGTGTGATGACCGTGGCCGCGGCTCCTGCTTTCCAGGGGGCGGGTTGGGCCGGTTTCTTCTCATCCTGCCCGCAAAGAGTTGAAAGAGAAAGAGCGAGGAGAAGAAAGGCAGCCGGGAATTTCATCACGGCCAGACTAGAAAATCAGCGTCTCGCTGAATATGGCGCAATCCGGCGCGATCACTCGTCGGCGGCCAGGGTGATTTCGACTTCGCGGATCGTGCCGGCGAATCGGAAGCCCAGCGGATACGGGCCAACATTGTAATCATCCGTGTTGCCGTCTTTCCCCACGTCGATACCATCGGACGGATAATCTTCAAAGGCTCCCTTCCCTTCCGCTTCGGCAACCTGCCTTCCGTCCACCTCGATCTTCAACTGCTTTCCATCTAATGTGGCCTTCACCACGAATTCGCCAAGGGGAAGCTTGGCCGCCGCGATCTTTCGATCACCATCGACATTCTGTACGAATCGGAGTTCCTGATCTTGCACGTAAAGTGCCAGCCCCCTTTTAAATCCTCCGATCGCCATGATAACACCGTCGCCTTTTCCGCTCGGCGAAACCTTCGCTTTCATCTCGACTTTCCGGTTGGAGAGATCGATCGGCCCTTCAATGTGGTCCCCCTTTAACGGGCGGTAGGTTTTCGGCCCCCGTTTTTCACTTTCCGATGATGAGGAACTGCTGCCTCCCTTGGTCAATGCGACAGCGTCTTCCCACTTGTATTTCTTATTCCCTTCCTCACTGCTTCGGGCTTCTGTAATGACAACGCCCTGAGCGGTCGTTACCCGGACGAGCACACCGTAGGGTTCGTCCGAGAGATACAGGTCATTCCCGTCGTAAAAAATCCGGTCAAACTTGAGCGATTCGGTCGTGACAGCCTGCTCCCGGTTGTAGGTCATGTCCTGCAGGGTCTGCATTGATTCTTTCGCCCTCACTCTCGACTCCTCGCTATAGGTCCATGAACCTTCCGACTGGTAGATGCTCACTCCGTCTTTCATCAGGAGAATGTATTCGACCTTCGGAGCGGGGAGGACTTCGTTCGATAAATTCCGGAGCCGGATCGTGTAATTCAGCGGCTTGGATTCCATCACGTAGGAACTGCCATAACGGCGGCGATCTTCCTTGCCGTAGTTCCGTTCGATTTTTACATCCAGGTTGTAGTCCGCCGTTTGCGGCCGTGTCTTCAGCCAGTCTTTCACATACTGCTGATCATCAAGAATCAGTTTCACGATGGGAGTACGGAATTTTTTTCCGTCCGGGGTCATGATTTCCATTTCCCTGTAATCACGGGAAACGGAGAGCAGCTTGGCCTCAAGCGGATTGCCTTCTTTCGGGGTAAAGGTACGGAATTCCTCAGCGCCCGGGGTTGAGGCACCTTGGCCGAAAAGGGAATCGGGCGGGAGCAAAGCCAGGACGGCGCACAAAAAAGCGAGGTGAGAGGGGAATTTCACCCTTTCAGAATACGCTGATTTCAATTCCGTGCCACCCCGCAATCCGGCACTGGCCCGAAAGGTTACGGCTCTCAACATCCCCACTTCGTCCCGCCTGTTCATCCATCCACCCTGGATGATTTCATTCTCTCGATTTCATTTTCAGCTCAATCAATAGAATCCCTTTACAATCGGGCAAATTTGCTCCAACGGTTCGACTTCTCTTGAAACCGCTCCTTTTATCCAACGAATTCCCTCCCCATATCTATGGGGGTGCCGGCATACACGTGCACTACCTTTCGCGGGAATTGTCGAAACTGTGTGATGTCGAAGTCCGCTGCTTCGGATCCCAAAACTCGCCCGATACCAATCCGGCCGCTTTTGGATTTGAAGCGGATACATCCGGTTACACCGCACCGAAAAATCTCCACGGACTGTTTGGGACTCTGCAGCGCTGCCTGGATTTTAACACGCGGGAAATCGACGCGGATATTGTCCACCTTCACACCTGGTATTCTCACTTTGGTGGAATCCTGGCCAAACTGAACTACGGCCTGCCGCTGGTTTTGACCGTCCACTCCCTCGAACCACTTCGCCCCTGGAAACGGGAGCAGCTCGGCGGCGGATACGATTTTACCTGTTGGCTGGAAAAAACGGCCATCGAAATGGCGGATGCAGTGATTGCGGTTTCCACGGAAACAAAAGAGGACATCCTCCGCCTGTTCGATGTCCCGGAAGAAAGAGTGCCGGTCATTTACAACGGAATCGACCCGGAGGAATACCAGATCCGCGAAGACCCGGAGCTGCTGCAACGTCTGGAGATCGATCCGGAGCAGCCGTTTGTGCTGTTCGTCGGTCGGATCACCCGGCAGAAAGGAATCATTCACCTCGTCAATGCGATCCAGCACATGACGCCCGGCACACAGGTTGTCTTGTGCGCGGGCGCGCCGGACACGCCGGAAATCGCGGCGGAGATGAAGCTCGCCGTCGAAGAGGCCCGGAACCTATCTTCCGGAAACATCGTTTGGGTCGAGGAAATGTTGCCGGAACCGGAGAAAATCGCGTTGTATTCCCACGCGTCCGTTTTCGTCTGCCCATCCATTTACGAGCCCTTCGGCATCATCAATCTCGAAGCCATGGCCTGCGAAACGCCTGTGGTAGCTTCACGCGTCGGCGGAATGAAAGAAGTCATCGTCGATGGCGAAACGGGGCTCCTCGTTTCTCTCGAGCAGCAAACCGAATCCCCGTTTGAACCGGTCGACCCGGAGGCTTTCGCCCGCGATCTGGCGGAGGGAGTCAATGAACTGATGAGCAACGATTCCCGTCGCGAAGCAATGGCAAAAGCCGGTCGCGAACGGGTATTGGAGCAATTCAGCTGGACGAGCATCGCGAAACAGACGCTCGACCTGTACGAGAACCTCGTGCAGGCCTGATTCGATCCGCTCCAAAAAACAGCGGCCCGTCCGATTGCTCGAACGGGCCGCGAAAGTCGGTGAGTGTATCAGGCCGGATTACTTCGCCTTGTAGGCGGCGTATTTCTCAGGATCATCCAGCTCACTCTTTTCCCAGGAACCGAAATCGGCGCCCTGTTCCACCCACTTGGCGAATAGCGCTTTCTGTTCGTCGGTCCATGGTTCGGCTTTGCCTTCCGGGGGCATCGCTTCGTCGCTGGACGGATCGAGGTGGGTGCGCTGCAAAAATGCCGTCTTCTTCGGATCGCCCGGAGTCAGGGTCGGTTCCTCTTCGTTGTTTTCACCACCCTTGAGAAACGCCTCTTTGTTGGTGATGATCAAAGCCGCTTTCGGCTTGCGGGTCCGGCCGCGCTCATCTTTGTAAGACGGGCCGTGGCATCCGACACAACTTTCTTTTACGAAAGGCCAGATTTGTTTTTCGAAGTCGATTTTATCCTGCCCGTTCGCGGAAAATCCGGAGAGGGCGAGGCCGACGATTGCAAGGAGTGAGATGTTTTTTCGCATGAGAATTCGGTTTGGGTTGCAAACGTGTTCGTCCACAAAATTAGACGAACGCAATTGGGTGTTCAACGGAAAACAGGGAAAAACACCCCGTTCTTTTGTGGGATTGGCAGGGCGAGTGGCTCAATGCGCGGCCAGCCATTCTTTGACCCGCGGATTGAAATCGTCCATCACCTCCCAGTGGAACGCGTGGCCCGCTCCGTCATAAAAATGAGTGTCGCAATTCGGAATCCCGTTCGCAACTTCCTCGCCCATCCAGAGCGGGGTGAAAATGTCGTCTTTCCCGCCGATCACCAGGCACGGAGCTGAAATGTTATTCAACTGATCCACCACATCGTGACTCACGCAGGCAGCTGCCTGTCCCTTCAGTCCGTGAAGCGGTTGCGGGTCCGGGTTCGCATCAAAATCATCCCGGCCACTGACCAGGCCTTCGTAGGCTTCGTCATTGTCCCAGAACGGTTTTGTGAAAATCAGCAGCTGGATCCACTCGAGAAATTGCTTGTTATCGAGATGCGCCTTGCAATCGATCATGTGCTGGAACACGGATTTGGCATACCGGTCACACCGCGCCCACGGGCACATCAAAACCGCTGACTGGATCTTGTCCGGATGCCTCAGGCAGAGCTGCTGGGCGATGATCGACCCCATCGAGACCCCAACGACCCGGGCTTTTTCGATTCCCAGCGCGTCCATCAAGCCGGCATAGTCGTCAGCCATCATTTCGGAGGAATAGTCACCGGCCGGCTTATCGGTCAAACCGACTCCGCGATTGTCGGCTTTGATGCAGCGGAAAGACTCACTCCAGTCCTCAGCGTGCGCTTCCCAGACTTCTCCCCGGGCTGTGATTCCCATGATCAGGATCAGGGGATCTCCTTCGCCCTGTTCTTCATAATACATCTGGATTCCGTTGGTTTCGACGTGTGGCATTTCGTTGGTACAGGTTGGTGTTTTCTCAGAAAATTTCGGGCCGAAAGTGTTTCCGATCCTCCGCGGAAAGTCGAGCGAAAACGAATTATCTGGGTCGGTTTGACGAACAGATCCTGTTGGCTCGAACGGGGTTCTTTGGCTATTCGTCCACCACGGAACCCATTCCGGATTCCGGATCGATCACGCCGCGGTTGAGATCGGAACCTGCCTCGTCGCCCAGTTCTTCAACCTTCGCAAAAAACTCGGCTGCCCGGTCGTAATTCCCCATGGCCTTATGAACCGCGGCGAGATTGTTGTAGGACTGCCCGAGGTCATAGTGATGCCCGTTGTTTCCGAACAACCGCTGCCGGATTCCGAGCGCTTCGGTGTGGAATTCGCAGGCCTTGTCGAAATCGTGCTTCGAGTAGTAGAGAACCCCGAGGTTGTTGTAGACCGAGGCAACCCGGGCATCGTCTTTCGAATCCCCTTCCAACCCCTGTTGAAATTCGCGCAGAGCGTTCAGGTAGCTTTCCTCAGCTTTTTCCGGGGAACTCGTGCGCTTGTAGAGCATCGCCAGGTTATTGTGGATCACGGCGATTTGAATCGGCTGGAGCAACTTTGATTTTTCGGCGAGTGCGAGGGATTGCTCGTAATGCTCGACGGCCAGTTCGTTCCGCTCGCTTTTGTCGTAGTGATACGCCATCAGCGAATGAATTCGGAACAGCAGCTCTGGTGCGACTTCGACGTCGCTCTCCTCGCAGTGAGTCAATGCCTCGCGATAGAGTCGCTCGGATCGACCGGGTTCTCCGACCCGGGAACGAAATTTGGCCAATTCACAAAGTGCGTCCACCAAATCCGGTAGAAACCTGCGATCGGTGTACGCGAGACGGCGGACTCGCTCGACCTCACGAGAGGCGCCAGCGATCTGCTTATCGAGCAATTGCTCGTGTTTCGGTTCTTCTCTCAAGGAAACTCTTGGCTAGTTTAACGGGTTTCAGCCGGAGTCTCAAGGTTGCTTGGTTGGAGAATGTTCGTGGCGGTCGTGGTGACTGTAATAATCGCAGGAATTACCAGAAATTATCAGCCAACGGCATCATCGTATGATTTTGCGAGATCTGCAACTGCATTTCGCGCTTCTTCGAGGCGCTCCAGCGAGACCCCGTTATTTTCATACCAGTGCGTGTAGGCCTCGTTTTCATACATGACGTCGAATTGCTCGACGAGACGCTTGAAGACCTGGGAAATCCCGGTGTGGTTTACGAGAGCCAGCCCGGTTGACCCAAATCCTTCCGGGGCCTTGTCGGTGATCCCAATCTTGATACCCGTCGGGACGTAGGAGGCAAAATTCAAGGATTTGCGAATCTCGGACATCCGTTCATCGACCTGCTTGGCGCTCACGTCCCCCCGGAACAGGGCACAGGCGGAGAGAAACACGCCGGTATCGTAGTCGATTTCGGCAGAGAAATTATCACGCGAGAAGGTTTCAGTGGCCAGGTCGGCGAACTCGGTCCGGACGACGCCGTCCGGCTTGGTCGGCGTCATGGGTGCGAACGAAGCGGTCAGGAAGTGATTGCCGGGAAACGGAACGAGGTTCACGAGGAATTCGCCCAGGTCGGTGTTCAATGTGCCGGCGAACCGGAGGGAACTGGTGACTGATGACATGATCAGCGAGATCATGTGATTCAGGTCCATGTAATTCGGGCTGCGCTTCAACTTGGACTGGGCGATCCGGAACAGGGCCTCGTTGTCGAGAAGGATTGTTGCGTCAGCGTTGTCTTTCAGTTTCTGCAGTGAAAGAATCGAGTTGTACGCTTCGGTGGCAGAATCTGAAATGAGAGCTGACGGAGCTACCGAAAAGGTAAACAGCTTTTTCTTCGGATACGCTTCCCGCAGTTTTTCGACGATCAGCGAACCGACACCGGAACCGGAACCCCCGCCGATACTGTGCGTCAGGATGAAGCCCTGGAGCGATTCGGTTTTATCGACAGCGGCATCGATCACGTTCATGACCTGGTCGATGATGCGCTCGCCTTCGACGTGATAGCCTCGTGCCCAGTTATTGGCAGCTCCGGGGAGCTTCTTCACGATGCTTCCCTGGTCGAACAGGTCTCCCATGTCCCCGCCCTCGATCCGGGAAATCACTCCCGGTTCCAGGTCGACCAAAACAGCCCGGGGGACATACTTGGAATCGTTGACCTTGTGGAAGAACACGCCCTGGTTGGCGTCCTCGGGAATCCCGTTTTCGGAAGGGACGCCCCGG
>JABDJT010000255.1 GCA_013003335.1 Verrucomicrobiales bacterium
GCGATTGAGCACATCAATCACTACGGTTCCCATCATTCCGATTCCATCGTGACGGCCAACGAAGCGACCGCCGAAAAATTTCTCGCCGAAATCGATTCCGCCGCTGTTTTCTGGAATGCTTCCACCCGTTTCAGCGATGGCGCGGAGTTCGGATTCGGGGCAGAAATCGGAATCAGCACGGACAAACTCCATGCCCGTGGTCCGATGGCGCTGGAAGAATTGACCAGCTACAAGTATCTCCTCTTCGGCAACGGTCAGGTAAAGTGATGTTGAGATAAACGATCCAACAGGGCCTGTTCGGTAATAAGACCCGATTCATTCGTTTTCGGCCTTCGGCCAATTAGGGTGCGTTTCCTCCAGGATTTGCAGAATCCGGCGGCGCTCACTGGCAGACAAATAATCGTAATCCGGCCACGAGGGCGCGTCAGTCAAGATTCCTCGCAACTGCTTGAATACCAGTGATTTCAACTCGTCCGGAAGGTGGAGAAATGCATCCGAATAAATCAGGTAACTGCAGCGATATTTGAACAACCGTTCGTAAAGCCGCAAATCTCTGAGCGAACGAAATTCAGCGTCTTTCCTGGCATGTTCCACAAACGCTTTTTGAAAATTGATCGAACCGTCCACCCCGTCATTTTTCATTTCAAACTCATCGACGAACAGCAGTGCCCGAACGATTTTTGAGGCCTGATTTTCGAGAATGCCGCGATTTGTTTCCGACAAAGGGGCATCCCGAGGTTCATTGAATGCTTTTCGCATTTGCTTGTGTCGATGCAGAGTCTGTCGGGCGGTGAGATTTCCCTGCACCAGCGCGTTGTGAACTTTGATTTGGTGCTCAAAAATCATCAGCGCGACGATGTCGCTCACACCGCCGGCCGGGTAGGGCGTGCAGTCGAAGTGTTCCTGGAGATCGCGGACGGGCTCTGCGTGAATTTTCTCCACCACCACATCACGGGATTCCCGGTCGACTTCTTTCGCGATCATATTGCCCATATGCCCCATTTTTCCGGACCGGCCGGTGACATACCAGCCACCCCAGCGTTCTTCCAGCGGGCTGGCGTCGGTCGTGCGAAACGTTCCGGCATGAAAAATTGGCAAACCGGTTTCCGACGGAAAAACGGAACGGACAAGCCCGCCCGGGAAATTTCCCGTGGCTGACCCACCGTGACAGTTGAGGCAGCTGCGTTCGCGCGCGATGACGGGCGGTCTCCCCGGTTCCCGGTCGGTCAGGTGAATCATGTGGAACACGGCTCCGAGATTTTCGTCGAAGGTCATGGCTTCGATGTTTCCGCCCTGCACCCAGCCGAGGTAGGCGTTGTCGGAGAAGTAGATCACCCGTGGAGTTCGGGGGGAAATCCGGCTGTTCTGTGCGCTCGTCTTGGAGAACACCAGCAGTTGCGATTCGAGGTGAATTTCGAGCAACTCGAGCAGTTCCACCAGAATCTCCCGGTCTGATTGGCCCTGCAAAATCATTTCGCCCTTTTCAATCCGGTCGGCGATTCGCGTCAGCGGTGTATTCGGATCGGTGTCCGAATACAGAACCGGTTCCCGTTCGTAGGAAGGCTCAATTGCGATTGCTGAGGTTGTGGAGATTGCCAAAGAAATCCCGATGGAAAAGGCAGATTTCACGATGAAAAATTACGGCGAACAGTAGGGGATTACGGGATTGGCGGCCCGTGGCATGTTCGCGTGAAATCCGGGATCCGATTCAACGGGATTGGTTTGATGAATGAACCCTGTTGGTTCGTGAAATTGGCCATTGCAGAAAGCTTCCAGATTTGGTTCAACAGGGGCTTCCGTTTTTCTGCTGAACGAACGGTTGCGTTTTTGGGGAAGGCTTTTTCATTCTTCATTTCCGCGGACTCTTTCGTACCAGTCAGATATCTTCCGCATTATTCATCCAACATGAGCAACAAGCGCTACGAAATCCGCGAGCCGATCGGCAAGGGCGGGCTTGGTGCCGTTTACAAAGCGTTCGATACGCAGCTTCAAAGGGAGGTAGCGATCAAGCGAATCCTTTCGCCGGAGCATTCGTCGGAGGAGGAAGTGAAATCGGCGGGGGACAATCTCATTGCGGAAGCGCAAACTCTTTCCGCGCTGAACCACCCCAACATTGTGACGGTGTTTGATGTGGGACAGGACGACGAAGGCGGCTTCGTGGTCATGGAATTGCTCAACGGTGAAACGCTCGACGATACGGTCGAACGTGGAGTCCTGACCGGCGAAGATTTCACAGAGGTGGTGATCCAGACGATGGAGGCCCTGATTGCCGCGCAGGCGATGGACGTGCTGCACCGGGATCTGAAACCGCCGAATGTGATGGTGATCTGGCAGCCGAGCGGAAAGTTCCAGACGAAGATTCTCGATTTCGGGCTCGCGAAATTTTCCAAGTCGCCCTCGGTTCAAACGATGGACCAGGAAGATGCCGTGATGGGTTCGATCTACTTCATGGCACCCGAGCAATTTGAGCGTGCGGAGCTGGATGCGCGGACGGATCTCTACCAGATCGGTTGCGTGTATTACCACGCCTTGACCGGTCAGTATCCCTTCCGGGGCGAAACCGCTCCGCAGGTGATGAATGCCCACCTGCAACATAGGGTCACGCCGCTCGAAAAACTGCGACCCGATATGCATCCCTCGGTTTGCCAATGGGTTATGTGGTTGATCAATCGGGACATGGACAACCGACCGACCGATGCCCGCCAGGCACTCGAGTATTTTCCCAAAAATCCCGAAGCCGCCGCTCCCATTCCCGTGGCAACTCCGGTTGTGGCGGAACCGGCTTAATCCACCGGCCAATCCACCGTGAAAATCGTGGCTGCTCCGACGCACGGGGCTGAGCCTCCGAAAGGAATGGTTCTGGAAACGGGGTCCGCTCCGGTTGCCTCGGCTGTCCCAGCCCATACCACGCGTCACCAGCGAACCATGACTGGAGCGATCACCGGGACAATTGCAGGACAGGGGATGACCGGTGCGACAAGTCCGGCGGGTGTCTACACTCCGCCCCCGAAGAGCCACAAAACTCTGTTCACGATCCTGGGAATCTCGCTGGCCACGATCCTCGGAATGGGCGGTTTCCTGTTCATGAAAAAAAGCCGGGAAGCTGCCGAGCAGGCCCGGTTTGCGGACCTGGCGGACATGGAACCACCAAAAGGGTCAGCGGAAGACGTGAAGCTGGCCATCAAATTCCTCACTAGTGAATACACCGACCAGATGCAGAAGGTCGATGCCCGCAAAGTTCTCGCAACTTTCGAGGGAGCGGTGGCCAGCCAGCTCATTCTCGCCGAATTGAAATCGCCGGAAACGTCCCACCGCGGCAAATCCCGATATGCCTCCATCCTGGCCGATCGTGGTTATTCCGCTGCCGTTCCCGACATGTTGAAAGCCTTCCGGGGACTTCCGTCAGGAAGCGATTGGGCCAACACCCGCATTTCCATTCTCGGATCCGTGCGGCGGCTGGCGACGGAGGAAACTCTGCCGGTCATTCAGAAAGAACTGGCCGGCGAGCATGAAACCCGGGTGCGCAACACGATGGAGGACATCATTCTCACGATTTTACGGCCCAAAGGAAATGCCCCGTCCGTTACCGGCCCGCTTTTGGCCCGGGTATCCAATGCCACAGGCGGCGAAAGGAAAAGCCTGTTCCGCATTCTCGGTGCCCTCGGCGGGAAAGAGGTCCAAACACGGCTCGAATCGATTTTTTCGGGCAACGACGTCGGATTGCAAACAGATGCCGTCACCGCGCTGCTGAACTGGCCCGATCAGGATGTGCTGCCCCTGATTGAAAATGTGGTCACCTCGGAAAACGCCACGGTGCGAACTGTGGGGATGCAGGCCTACGCCCGACTGGTCACCCTGCCGGTTCCGTCCACGCCGGAAGAACGGATCGCCAAGTGGGAAAAATTTCTCAACACCATCAAACCGGAACTCCGGCGCTTCGGCAGCCCACTGAATCGCGTTTTTGCCAATATCGTGGACTATCCCGACGCGGCCACCCAGGCCCTGCTGACGAAGCTGGCTTCCGATGAAAAACTCGGCTCGATCGCCAAGCGGGGGCTGGATGCCGTGCAGAAAAGGCGAAGCGACGCGATCCAGATCTCCGGCAAGGCGGGGCTGCTGGAGGCAAATGTCGCCACTCCGCGCGGGAAAATTGGCCTCGGTTTCAACTCCGCCCTGGCCGGCTGGAGTTCACCGGATGACTGGGTGGTCTGGAATTTCAAGGTGGCCCAGCCTGGTAATTACCAAGTCGAAATCAAGCAGGCAACCACCCAGCCGGGCGTCAGCGAACTCGTCGTTTTTGTGAATGACCAGAGGCTCGCAGTCGATTCAAAACAGACCCCGACAACCGAGGATTTCGTCATGGTCACTCCTTCCGGAGACCTGAAACTCGAGCCCGGGAATTTTTACACCCTTGTCCTGCGCGCCGGATCCAAGCTTCAGCCCACCCTTCCTGCCGTCGAATCCATCCGGCTGGTGAAAAAATAATCTGCCAGACGACGGCGTTTTCGGGTAAAACGAATGAACAGGGTTCATTCGGCGAACAGACCCTGTTGATTCGAAATGGATCAATGTTGAAATGAAGTCGCGTCGCAAGTTTCTGAAAACCGCCGGACTCGGAGTCGGGGCGGTTTGGGCGGGATCGAATGCCGTTCAGGCAGCCGTTCCCTTTCCCGAAAATCCGGGAGAACGCCCGCAGCGTGGAGCCGGACTTTCCATCGGAAACCCCTACGGCGGGCGGGTTCCGGTGACGTTCGTAATCGATGACTCGACTACGCTGGTGAACATGGGGCATTTCTGTATCCCGCAATTTAAGGAGGCCTGGAGCCGCTCAAAGCCGGGGCAATACGACGTGCCCTGGCAGGAATGGCCCCGGGAAATCTCGGATGATTTCGTGAAAAAATTCGGCGATTTTTGCCGGAGCGAAGGGGTGAAGGGAAAATATTCCATCGTCCCGTATCCCGCAATGGTTGGCTGGGTCGATCGCGAAATCCCGGGCTGGACGCGGAAACAACTGGTCGAAAGCCGGAACCTCGTTCGCGATTTCATGATGCCGGACTGGGATATCCATCCGGAAATGATCAGCCACACGCGCGTGATCGACATCAAGACCGGCAGACCGCTACCGCAGCGGGAGAATGGAGGGTACTGGATGGAAAACGGTGGCTGGTGTGCCGGGAAAAGCGTCGATGAAATCGCGGATTACATTGAGTACGCCTTGCAGATTTTGAAAAATGCCGAACTGCCCTGCGAAGGTTTCACGACACCTGGCGGATTTGGAAATCCTGCGAAAGAATTTCTCGAAACTGCGGGGTTTCAGGCGATCCGGTCCGTATTCCCGGAGACGGAGATTCCGCATTATTTCAAGTACGTCGTCACCAGTTCCAAAGAATCTGTTGCTCCCCGGGTGGAAAACGCGAAAGGCATCGATGGCGACAACTGCGAGTGCCTCGTCAACCTCCCGTCCTGCACGGGTGACTGGTTCGGGCGTTGGCACGGCGGGGCGCCGAACCCGGTGGAGGAAACAGTCGATCGGCACATCGGTCCCGATTTCAAAACCGGTCGGATGGTCGAGGTGATTGAAGCAGGAGAGCCGGCCGCCTTCCTCACTCACTGGCCGGGCATGTATTGCAACGGAAACGAGACTGGCTTCAAATCCTTCCAGGGAGTCGTGAAACGGCTCAACCAGGCCTATGGCGAGAAAATTCAGTGGATGAAGATGAGCGAAATTGCACGCTATTGGGCAGCGAAGGAACTGACGGATTTGCAGATGATCGGTGATGAGGTGAAAATTCTTGCTCCTTTTCCCGCTCCCGGCGTGACGCTGAAAATTGCGCTTGAGGGAATCTTCGGGCGCCCCGTTTTGAACGTGCCCGGCCGGGATCCAAGGCCCCTCGAAAAGGTCGATCCGGAACGATGGAGGCCGCTTCAGGCCGGGGAATACCGGATTCACCGCAAGGAGGCAGAGATCTGTTTTGATCTGCCGAAAGGCCGGTCCTCAATCTCACAGTCTTGAAGCTGAATGACGCGCGCGGTACGCCTGAGAGACGATCCCGGATCGTTTTCCGCCTTTTTTAGACAAAAGAAAATGATCGAGTCGCTTCCAGAAGTGGAAATCAATGAGCGACACGTCATCAAATTCGGAAAATGACCCGGAATTTGCCGGATTGGAAGAGGACCTGAAACGCCTGCGCCCTTCTCCCATGCAGGCTGATTTTGTGGCGGAGCTGGAGCAGGATTTAAAAAGAGTCCGGAAAAAGTCCCGTCGGGAAACGCAAATCGCGATGGCGCGGTTCATTCCTTTGGCAGCAGCGGCTTGTATCGTGCTGATTGGCTACCTGACGATTCAACTGGGTTATTTTTCGCAGGAAAGTCCGGAAACAGCGGCTGTGGAACAAGTCACTCCGGATCCGGCGCTGGTGAACGGGCTTCCTCCCCGCCCGGTGGAGGACCGGTTTCAGCCGGTCTCAGCACAGGGGTATTTGAGAAAAACTTCCGCCGGAGGTGTGATTGAACTGGAAGAAACCGGTGAGTTCGCGCGCGAGGTGAGTATGGAATTTGAAGATGTCTACCACTGGCACGATCCCGAAACGGGCACCAGTATCCGCTTGTTTGCCCCCCGGGAAGAACGCGTGCTGATCCAGGTGCCGGTCGATTGATCAAAAGGCGGCTTTCCCGGACGACTGACTTTTTTGCCAATACAAAAATCACGAACTGAACCTCTGAATACCATGAAAACGTCTGTCTCAATCATGGCGATGCTCGCGATCGCCCTCACCGGTTCCCCGGCTTTTGGCCAGGAGGAAAAATCGGACCGTCGGGTGAAGAAAGTCCAAAAATCGGACTCGAACTCTTCACAAAATCAATCTCAATCCAGTGTATCCGTGTCCAGCACGAGCCAGAACGGCGATGCGGAGGTGGAAGTGATCGTGAACGGGGAGAAAATCAAAGTGCCGAAACCGGCAAACGGAGCGGCAGTTTCAGTCGTCCGCGCTGATGGAGACGGGAACGTCGAGGTCCGTGTGAATGGGAAGAAAGTCGACGTGCAGAATGTCCGCCCCGGAAATGGCCCGCGGGGACCAGTCGTAAAAGTCGGTAAACCCGGGAAGATTCCGTTCCTGGGAATTTCGACGCGACCGGTGGACGAATCGCTGCGCCGTCATTTGGATTTGCCGGAAGGATTCGGATTGCAGATCGAAGTGATCGTGGAAGACAGCCCGGCTGGAAAGGCGGGGCTTCGTGAACATGACATCCTCGTCGAACTGGAAGATCAAAAATTGACGACCCCCGATCATCTCGCACTCCTGGTGCGGGCGAAAAAGCCGGGAGACAAGGTGAAACTGACCGTGGTCCGGAAAGGCGAGGAAGATGAAATCGAGGTGACGCTCGGAGAGCGCGAAGTGATGGAGCACGAAGACCGGCGCGTAATCGTTGGTCGTCCGGCCAATCCACAGAATCGTGGAGGTCAGCCGGTTCCGGGTCCAAATTTTTTCCATGGCCAAATGCCACCCATGCCGATGCCCGGGCCGAACATGAACCAGGATGAGTGGCAGCGGGCTTTGCAACAATACCAGGACAACTGGCAGAAATGGCTGGAAGAACAAATGCCCGAGTTGCGAAAGCAAGGAAAGCAGCCTCCGGCCGTTGTGCCGAAGGGAAATTTGAAAAAAGCCCGGCCTGCTCCTACCGACTCGAAGCCCGGCGAAAAGCGGGATGTGCGGGGCGACAACAAGCCCGGTGGTGGAAAGCCGCCGGCCATCGCCGTGCGCCCGGGGTTTCCCATCCAGGTTTTCGGAACCAGCGGGATTGTCAAAATTGATAACGGATTCGGAGAGGTGACGATTGAACAAACCGAGGGAAAACACTCCATTTGTATCAAAGACGAAAACGGAAAAGTCGTTCACGAAGGGGTATATGACCCGGAGGCTGGAACAAAAGGGCTTCCGGAAAAAGCTCGCGAACAGCTCAAGGAAATGAAGCTGGATGATTTGAGAGTCCTGACACCCGGGGCGGGAATCATGAAGTGGATCGAAGACGGAGCGGAAGGTCGACCGTCTGACCCAAAACCGGGGAAAGAAGATGTGAAAACGATCGACGATCCAAAACCGAAGCTTCCAAAGCGGGACTCAAAGACGGATAGCCCTGCGTAATTCGGAACCGCGCTTCAATTGCTCTTAGTGCCGGTTCACTCCCTGCTCTCGACCGAGTTGCTTTCGCAGGGCTTCCAGACCGTACCGATAGCGGGAAGCTGCTGTATTCGGTGAGATCCGCAGGGTTTCGCCAATTTGTGCGAAAGTCTGTTCGCCCCAGATTTTGAGGGTGACAACTTCGCGGAACGATTCGGGAATCCGGGAAAGCGCGACCTGCAGCATTCGGGCATCGTCGTCATCCGGCAGTTCAAACCACGATACGGTTTCCCCGATCTCGGTGTATTTTTCCTCCCGCACGCGCCGCCGGTCGAGGCTCCTCGCGAGGTCGATCGCGCAGCGGCGAACATTGGTGTAGGCCAGCGAGATCACTTTCTCATCAGGAGCGCCGTTGTGGGTCTTCCACGTTTTCACAAGCGCCGCTTGCAGCACATCCTCCGCATCTGCCTCACAACGAGTTTGTTGACGCGCATACAGCATAAGCCGTGCTCCGTTTTCCCGGAGCCAGTCCGACCAGCTGGAATTTACGCTTTGCATCGTCGTCTTACCCTTAAGA
>JABDJT010000316.1 GCA_013003335.1 Verrucomicrobiales bacterium
GCCTACTATTCGCATTGCAGCTACCGCTCTCCGACCCAGGCCGTTCCTGCGGAGACCAACCCCCGCAATGTTCTCAACCGTCTTTTTGGAAAGTCCGACAAGCCCGGGCAGGTTGTCCAATCCGACCCTCTCGATCGGCAGATGCTGGACCTCGTCATTGGCGGGGCCAAGGACCTGCGCCGGAAGTTGCCGCAGAGTGATCAGCACAAGCTGGACGAATACCTCGACAGTGTTCGCGCGGTGGAGCGACGCATCGCCGCGATCGAATATCGCCAGAAAGAGGCCGCCCTGGAGAAAGCCGGCGTCAGTTCCCGGAAGCGCAATGACTCCGATTCTCCCCCCATTGAAATCAAGATCCCGGAAGGGGACAAGCGCAGCGAATACATGCAGGTCATGTGCGACCTCAACGTGCTCGCCTTCCAGACCGACACCACGCGGGTCAGCACCTACATCGGCTCCACCCCGAACGGCGTGTCGTATCCCGAGCTGGGCTTCTCGGACACCCACCACTCCACCACCCACCACAACAACGGCGCGGAGAAAGTCCGGAAGGTCGCGGCAATTACCCAATTCAACATCGATCAGTTCGCCTACATGGTGAAAAAGATGGCCGGCCTGCGCGAAGGCGACGGCACCCTGCTCGACAACTGCATCATGATGTGGGGCTCCGGACTCGAGGACGGCAACAAGCACTCCCGCGAAAATCTCCCGTTCATCCTCGCTGGAAAAGGCGGCGGCTCTCTCCAGACCGGTCGCTTCCTGGCCGATACGAAGGGCAACCAGGGCGACCTGCTCACGACCATGCTCGGGTGTGCCGGCATCCCACTGGACCGGCCGATTGGGATTGCGACGAAGGAGATCAGCGAGATGAAGGCCTGACACACCAACTCGACTTGACCATTCGCCCGGTGGTTCTCTCGACCCCGATTCCCTCAAAGACCTGCGGGGCAGTCCGCCTGACCCGCAGCTTCTGCGATGAGGCGGGGATTTGGGCCGAGACGATAGTGGAACTGAAGGGTGCGGCACTCAGCCGGGGTGCTGCCGGTTACAGGAAAGGCGCGAATAGCAGTCAGCCCTGATTCATGGGTCCGAAGGACATGATCGCCGTGAGTCGTGATCGAAGTAAAAAGAAAGGGCTGGTAATACGGGTCGGGAGCGACCGGCAGAGTAATGGCGGCGGCAGGGAGTCGATCGTCGGAAATGGATTCCCAGGATCGGATCGTTGATTTGTTCAGGTCAAAGACGGGACCTGCCGGAATTCGGTCCGGCTGTGAAGTGACCGATCCGGCCTCGCTCTCGGGGACAACGCGTTCGATTTCCCGGGATGTATCGACGAGGAACGCGTCAATGCGAACGGACTCGGGAACGAGAGTCGCATTGGGCGCCTGCTTCAGGAGGTGGCGCAGGATGGCGACCTGGGGCTCTTTTTCCAGCGCCGTGCTCATCGTCTCGGAAAGGATAATGTCAGGAACGGCCTTTTCCGGGATTCGGTATTCGCAAGCATCGGCCACGACAAACGATTCCACGCTGCTTTCGAAGTTCAGCCGCCGAACCACAGACCTGGCGGCCTCGATCGACTCGGCGTGAATGTCGAGAATCGTGAATTGAACCTCCTCGGGAGGGAAGATCGCCATGAGTGGCGTGGCCAGAACTGCGTATGGGCCGGAGCCGGCATAGAGGACGCGGACAGGCTTCGGCAAATGATTTGATGCAACAGCGTCTACGATGGCATCGTGGAGACCGCGGAGAAATACCGCCGTGCGCTGTTCTTCCCCGGCGCACATCGCTGCCTGAGCGGGAGAAATGGCAAGCCCATGCCGGGAGGTCGTCTCTCCTTCCGCGATGTCCGCGTGCGGGTCGATCTGAAGTTCTGCGGCGGTTTCGAGAATGTCGATCAACTCGCCAACCAACCCGACGAGGAATCCGCGAGGACCATCATGGCGTAGAATCTCCCGAGTGAGTCGCCCGAACTCCTCAATGATGACGGCGTCTGGAATCATGGATCAGTCAGTCTCCCTTTTTGTAGCAAAAGAGTCTATAACTGCATGAATCATGAAAGAAAACAATCGCCGACAATTCCTCACCACGGCCGCTTCCACCGCTGTCCTTTCGCAGTTACCCGCGGTCCATTCCGCCGGGTCGGATGCCTTGAAGGTGGGCCTCATCGGCTGCGGCGGGCGCGGCGCCGGCGCGACCGACAACGCGCTCAAGGCGGATCCAAACGTGAAACTCGTCGCCATGGCGGACACCTTTGCGGATCGCCTCAAGGGTTCCGCCGAGCGGCTGAAGAAGCTGCACCCGGACAAGTTCGCCGTCGACGACGATCATCGATTCGTTGGCTTCGACGCCTATCGCCAGCTGCTGGCCTGCGATGTCGACGTGGTAATCCTGGCAACGCCGCCTCATTTTCGTCCCGAACACCTCGCGGCAGCTGTCGCCGCAGGCAAACACGCCTTCGTCGAAAAACCCGTGGCCGTTGATGCCGTCGGCGCGCGCCAGGTCCTCGAAACCTGTCGGGAAGCCAAAGCCAAGGGATTGTCGATCGTCTCCGGATTGATGTTGCGCTACAGCCTGGCGATGCAGGAAACGATGCAACAGATCCACGACGGCGCGATCGGCAGGATCATTTCCATGCAGGCCAACTACAACATCGGTGGCCTGTGGAATCATGGGCGCCAGCCCGGGTGGTCCGATATGGAATACCAGATGCGTAACTGGTACTACTACACCTGGCTCTCCGGCGATCACATCGTCGAGCAACACGTCCATGGTCTCGACCTGATGGCCTGGGCGATGCAGGACCAGTACCCGGTCAGTTGTTTCGCCCTCGCCGGTCGACAGGCGCGAACCGAGCCGAGGTTCGGCCACATCTACGACCACTTCGCCGTCTGCTACGAATACGCCGGCGGCGAACGCCTCTTCAGCTTCTGCCGCCAACAGAATGGCACCGATCAGAATACCGCACCTCTCGTCTTTGGCGCCGAGGGCACCGCCGACCTCCGACGCAAGACGACGACGGGCGGAAAGATCTGGCGCTACAGCCAGGCTCGCAATGGCCCGAAAGACATTCCCTACCAACTCGAACACGACGCCCTCTTCCGAAGCATTCGCCAGGGCGAGCCCATCAACAACGGCGACTACATGGTCAAGAGCACCATGATGGCCATCATGGGCCGCCTCGCCGGCTACACCGGAAAAACCGTCTCGTGGGAACAGGCGTGGAATTCGAAGGAAGACCTCCGACCACCGAGGTATGAATTTGGCGATCTACCGATTCCGCCTGTGGCAGTCCCGGGGGAAACAAAACTGATTTGAATCAGGGGCGGGCCGGTTCTCGTCGCGAAGCAGGAATTTTCATTTGGTAATTCGCCCGGACAAAAATAAAATGCCGCCCCTTTTTCATCCAGACTCACTTCATGAATTTTCGCCTTCTACTCACCCTTTGCCTCACTGCTTTCCTGGCAGCTCCATCCCACGCCCGGGAATCCGAAAAACCCAACGTCCTCTTCATCGCCATTGATGACCTGAACGACTGGGTCGGGTTTCTCGGCGGACATCCGGAGGTACAAACGCCGCACATGGATGCGCTGGCAAAGCGGGGGCGGAATCTCACGAACGCACATTGCCCGGTGCCGGTGTGTTCGGCGTGTCGGGTCAGCGTGATGTCCGGCGTCGCGGCGACGACGCACGGCAGTTACGAACTGGGGCCGCGATACGAGGAGCTCCCTGCGCTCGCCGATGTGCCGACGATTCAGCGGTATTTCAAGGAAAACGGCTACGTCACCCTGTCGGGCGGAAAGGTGCTGCACCACGGGTTCGGCGGAAAGCTGGCCGCTGACATCGACCACTCCCTCGGCCGCGACAAAAGCCCCCGACCGAAAGAGCCGATGAACCGACCCGCAAACTGGAGCAAGGCCTGGGACTGGGGTGCCTATCCAGAAGACGGCGCGAAGATGGGCGAATACCAACTCGCCCAAAAAGCGGCCGATGCGTTGAGCGGAGATTTTGAAGAGAGACCGTTTTTCATGTCAGTCGGATTCTTTCTCCCGCACGTGCCGCTCTACGTTCCGCCGAAGTGGTTCGATCTCTACGATGCGGACAAAATCGCGCTTCCCAACAACCCGAAGTCTGACCTCGACGATCTCCCGAAGAATTTTCTCGGCATCAACAACTACGCCGTTGCCCCGACCCACGCCAAGGTCGTCGAGCATGGAAAACAGCGCAGCCTGACACAGGCCTATCTTGCGTCGATCAGCTTTGTCGATCACTGCGTCGGCATGGTGATCGACGCACTCGAAAACAGCCCGCACGCCGACAACACGATCATCGTCCTGTGGAGCGATCACGGATTTCATCTCGGAGAAAAACAGCACTGGGCCAAACGCACCCTGTGGGAGGAATCCACCCGCGTCCCGCTTCTCTTCGCCGGCCCGGGCATCGAACAATCCGACACACCCTGCCCCGAACCCGCCAACCTGCTCGATATCTATCCGACCCTCGTCGAGCTTTGTGGCCTCCCGGAAAACCCGGACCTCGAAGGTGTCTCACTCGTTCCTCAGCTGAACGATCCGAGCGCCCCGCGCGAGCAACCGGCGGTCACGTCATCGTATTTCGGCAATCACTCCATCCGCACCCGCGACTGGCGCCTGATTACCTACAAAGACGGGGCGAAAGAGCTCTACGATCACCGCTCCGACCCCGATGAATTTCACAACCTCGCAAACGATCCCAATCACGCGGCGACGGTGGAGGACTTGGCAAAATGGCTGCCGAATAACGCTACGCCGGAGTTCAAAGCAAAGTCCGAGCGGGACCGGGCGCGGGGGAAGCGGTGACTTCGAATCAACAGGGTTGGGTTACCGAACCGACCCTGTTCGTTCGTGGAGATGACCCACCCGAATCCGTCAAAAAACTTCTCGAATTCCCACCCCGATTTCACCACGATCCGGCACGAATTTATGAAAATCCCCTCGTTCACTACTCTCACCCTCGCCGCCCTTCTCGCGGCCTCCACCGCTTTCGCCCAGGCCGACAAGCCCCTCCCCGATCCGGACGGCAAACCGGCCGACACGAGCAAGCCCGTTCAGGTTTACATCCTGCTCGGCCAGTCGAACATGCTCGGTTTCGGCAAAATTTCCGGTGGCGAAGGCTCGCTCGAAACGGCAGTGAAGGAAAAGGGATTGTATCCTTACCTTGTCGATGACGAGGGAAACTGGACGGTTCGGAATGACGTTCGCAACGTGCGCGTCATGGGCAGCGGCGGCCCGGGGCAATTCAGGCAATTCACGAACGACTGGCTGACCATCGGGAAATCCAACATCGGCCCCGAAATCGGGATCGGTCATTACGTGGGCGAAGCAACCGAACCGCCCGTCCTGATTTTAAAAAGCTGCATTGGCAACCGCGCGCTCGGTTGGGACCTGTTGCCACCGGGAAGCGAAGGATTTGAATTCACCGACTCCAAGGGCAAAACCTGGGTACACCCCGGTTACAAAGGCTCGCCTGAAAAATGGGAAAAAGGCACGGAGCCGCAACCGATCAAGTGGTATGCCGGCCTGCAGTACGAGGGTGACATTGCCCGCGCAAAAAAGGTGCTCGACGACCTCGGCACCTATTACCCGGACGCTACGGAATTTGAAGTCGCCGGATTTTTCTGGTGGCAGGGCGACCGCGACAGTCGCAGCGAAGCACTTTCCAGCCGCTACGAGCACAACCTGGTCAATCTCATCAAGCAACTCCGCAAAGAATTCGATGCACCCAACGCCAACTTCGTCGCCGCATCCCTTGGCCAGACGAAAAAGGGTGCCACCGATGGCGGTGGAAAAATTCTCGATGCGATCATGGCAGTCGATGGAAAATCCGGCAAATACCCCGAGTTCAAAGGCAATGTTGCCGGCGTTTACACCCACCCGCTCTCCAAGGGCGGCAGCTCCGGTGGTCACTACAGCAAGAACGCCGAGACCTACATGAATGTCGGCGAAGCCATGGGCAAGGCGATGGTGGAGTTGATGAAAGACGGCGAGTGAAATTTCTCTCCTGGCATTTTGACCAACCCGGTTGATCCCCCACTTCCCCTCTCCTACCAGTTGATTCGGAGCGATTCGTGGGATTTACTCCTTGATCTTCCATGAAGGGTACTCGTTCTCAATCCATCGGCTGTTCAGGTTTTCAGAAACTGAACCGGCGTGAAGCGTTGCGGGTCGGATCCCTCGCGGGTTTGGGTGTCTCCCTCGGGAGCGTCCTGAGAACGGAAGCCGCGCAGAAAAATTTCGAGTCGAAGGAAGGCACGGCGAAGAGCGTGATTCAGATCATTTTGCCGGGCGGGATCGCCGCCCAGGAATCCTGGAATCCGCAACCGGAATCGCCGCTTGAATACCGCGGCCCGTTTGGATTCTGTAAAACGAAAATCCCCGGCATCATCTTGAGCGAACTCTTTCCCGAGCAGGCAAAAATCGCCGACAAGATGTGCGTGGTCCGTTCCGTGGTGGGGAATATTCCCGATCACGGCCTCGCCACCTACAACATGATCACCGGCCAGAAACCGAGCCAGGCGATCAAGCATCCCTCGGTCGGATCGGTGGTGAATCACGAGTTTGGTTCTCGAAACGGACTCCCTGCCTACATCGGCGTGCCGGATGTGGAAGGCGTTCCCGGCGCGGGCACCGGCTATCTCAGCAACAAATACGGAGCCTTCGGCGTCGGCGGTGATCCGGCCCAGGGTGAACATTTCCAGGTCCGCGATTTGCGTTTGCCCGACGGCGTGGACATCGACGCATTCACCAACCGTCAAACAATTCGCAAGCTGGTGAACGATCAGTTTCGCAAATTGGAGTCCGATCCGGCCCCGCTGGAAACGATGGATTCGTATTACGATCAGGCCTACTCGATGATCTCGAGCGAAGCCGTGCGAAATGCGTTTGACCTGTCGCAGGAACCGGAAAAAATCCGCGAACGATACGGAATGGGGAAATTTCTCGAGCGCGGAACCTATGGAAAATCACTGGGATCGGAAGCCGGGGGCCGCATGCTGCTGGCCCGCCGACTGGTGGAAGCAGGAGCCCGATTTGTTTCTCTGAAGTACGCGAGCTGGGATACCCACACGCAGATTCGGGAAACCTATCGACTCCAGATGCCGGCCTTTGATCACGCGATCGCCACCCTGATCAGTGATCTCGACGACCGCGGGCTGCTCGACAGCACGCTGATCTGGGTCGCCCATGAATTCGGGCGCACGCCAAAAATCAACGCCTCGGCCGGACGCGACCACTGGTCTCGCGTTTTCTCCATGGCCCTGGCCGGCGGCGGCCTGAATCGCGGCCAGTTTTACGGAAAAGTCGACGCCACCTCGTCCGGTCCGGCCGACCACGCCGTGCCTCTCTGCGATTTACATTCCACGATCTACAAATGCATCGGCATCAATTCTCAGAAGGAGTTGATGGCGCCCGGAGACCGCCCCATCGAGATCGTGAATGAAGGGAAGCCGGTGGAAGAATTGCTCGCCTGACTCCCCGGTGAAATCGTGCAGGTTGCCGGATTTCTTGCAACTTGCGCGTCCTGTTTTATCCACGCACCGCTTCTGCCCCTCTACTTCGGGGATTTTCAGGTGTCTGGACCTGGCACGGATCGAGCGATTGGAAGGGGCATGAATCATTCCGTCCCTCAATCCATTTCGTCCTTTGAACGATCCACAGCTCACCGGGCAGCAACCTGGTTCGGCAAAATCGGCTATTCCGCCAAGGCATTTCTCTACGCGACTCTCGGCTGGTTGGCGATTCAGTCTGCGGTTGGCGCCAACTCCGGCAAAATCGATCCGAGAGCCGCTTTGCAATGGTTGGTGGAGAATTCCTTCGGCAAAATTCTCACGGCGGCGCTCCTGATCGGGTTGGCTGCATACGCGCTTTATCGGTTCAGCTGTGCTCTTTTCAATTTTGAACAGAACGACGATGACACCATTGGAGTAGCCAGGCGAATCGGATATTTCGCCACGGGACTGGTTTACGCCGCCCTGGCTTTTTTCTGCGGAAAACTGCTGGCTGGAAACGGCGGGAATTCAAACAGCAGCATCAGCGATCGAACAGAGATGTTCATGGCTCATCCGGCCGGAAGAATCGCCCTCGGCCTCATTGCGATTGGGATTCTCTGCGCTGCATTCGCCCAGGCTAAGCGGGCCTGGACCGGAGAGTACAAGGAGCGCTTCGAGAACTCGGAACTTCCCGGTCGCACCGAAAAATTCGTCAACTTTTCGGCCAAGTTCGGCCTTTACTCGCGCGCAGTGATTTTCGCCATCCTCGGCGTGTTCGCGGGAATAGCCGCGCTTTTCGCGCAACCTTCCTCCGCGGGTGGAATGAATCGCGCATTTTCTTTCCTGGAGTCCGCCAAGTTCGGAACCACTCTCTTCGCCGTCATCGCAGCAGGGTTTATTGCCTACTCGATCTATGCCGCAGTCATAGCCTGGTGCGGAAATTTCGGTCGCGAAAGGTAACCACCCCACGCCCAAAGCGAGCTGACACACTCATTTGCGTTCCGCCGCTGGTTGTCACCCGCTGTGACTGGTGATAGCCTCGGGCGCGTGTACTTTGTCGCTCCATTCACCGGAAAAGCTATTTCTCGAATCAACAGGGTCTGTTCGCCAGTCCTACCCTATTGGGTCGTGTTGGTGATCGTTGGACTTGCAATTCGGACTCAAGCCCAGGATACCGCCACGGCGGATTTGATCCTGCCGCAAATCGGGCAGCGCGGGACGACCGTGACTTGCCGGGTGGAGGGAAGCCGACTGGAGACGGCGGAGGAAGTGCTTTTCTATCAACCGGGAATCGAATGCGTCGCGATTCGGCCGATCACAAAAGTGCCCGACAGGATCACCGGGAAACCGAAGACGGTTGAACGGGGAAAAGCGATTGAGCTGGAACTGAAGATCGCGCCGGATGCACGGCTCGGGGAATATTACCTTCGTGTCCGAACGCGGAAAAAACTCTCGGAGATGCTGTCGTTCTGGGTGACTCCGTATCCGGTGGTGTTCGAAGAGAACGCGTATCGCGATGTTGTCGGGGCGCAAAACGACACACCAGAGTTTGCTCAGGCCGTGCCGCTGAACTCGACCGTCGTCGGCATGCAAATCAGCAACGAAAACGCGAACGATCGCGATTTTTACAGGGTGACCCTGGCGAAGGGGCAGCGTTGCACCTGTCAGATCGTCAATGCCCGGCTCGGCACAGTTCATTACGGATACCGAACGGATATGGCGATTGAGGTCCGGTCGCCGTCCGGCAAGCGCGTGGCCCGAGCCAGCCGGTCGCCTCTGCTGGCCATCGACCCGGTCGTTTCCTTCACTGCGTCGGAAGCCGGCGAATATCTCATTGAAGTGCGCCAGCAGATGGACACCGAAATCTCACATGCACACTATGGACTGCATATCGCCGATTTTCCGCGCCCCACAGTGACGTATCCACTCGGAGGGAAACTGGGAGAGCAATTGGAATTGAATCTGTTCTATGCCGATGGGAACCGGGGCCTGCTGAAAGTCACGCTGCCTCGAAAGATCGGCCCCTTCGAGCAGAGCATGGTCGAGATCACGCCCCAATTGGCGGAATCGTTCCCGGAGATTCCGACTCCCAACCGATTGCAGGTCGCGGCGTTTTCAAACGTGTTGGAGACGGAGAGCCCCACTTCCGAGGAGAAACCGCAATCAATCGGACAGCCACTCCCGGTTGCCCTGAACGGCGTTATCAAAGCAGAGGGAGAACAGGACTGGTTTCAGTTTTCGGCCAGAAAAGGAGATCGTTTCCGGGTGAGAGCTTACGCCATGACGCTCGGTTCGCCGCTCGATCCGTTCATCCGGATTAAGCCCGCTCCGGGAAATCCCAGCTCGAGAATCTACGAGGAAGACGACTCCCTGTGGGACGGACACGACTGGGAAGGACATCACTACCGCCACCAGGTGAAAGACCGGCTCGACCCGATTTTCATGTTCGAGCCGGACGAAGACGGGGAATACCTGATCGGGATTAGCGATACCCGCCGGGAATTCGGCGAGCAATACGTTTACCGCGTCGAATTCCAACCGCATCGGGACGGGGTGTTCACGTTTTACCAGGACTACCCTTCGCAAGCGACCATCGTGCGCGACGTCATCGGCATTCACCGCGGCTCGACCTTTTCGCGGCCCATCGCGATCCAAACCGGATTCGGCTCCCGCTATGAAGGGCTAATTCGCCTCGAGGCCCGCGGGTTGCCCTCCGAAATCAAGTTCGAGGCTCCGCTTTTCACGAAAAACGATCCGGTGATCCTCGCGATTTTTTCCGCGCCGAAAAACCTGGAACTGCAGGCAGGCACAATTGAATTCGTTCCGCACGCGGTGGAAAAAGATGTGGATCTGACCGGGTCATTCGCCCAGACGCATGCTTCGAATGACTGGCGCGGAGGATTTGCCCCGATGTTCAACAAGACCCGGAAGCTGGGATTCGGCGTCCTGGAC
>JABDJT010000326.1 GCA_013003335.1 Verrucomicrobiales bacterium
CCAGCAACTGGTGGCCCGGGGACAGCCCGAGTTCCTTCAAACCTTTTCCAATTCCAATGGCCAACACGCCGGAGAATGACGTCATCAAGTTCAAGGCCGAAATCACCCGACCCCGACTGGATTCATCCGCCCGGTCCTGCAGGTGAGCGTTGAGCGGCACCACGTAGAATGCGCTGGCAAAACCGATCACTCCCAGCGCGGAATACCAGGCGGGGGAGCCGGCCGTCAGCAGCCCCGCTCCGCAAAAGCCGATCGCCATCCCGATTCCGCCGATCGGGGAGAGAGGAAGCCTGATCCGGTTTTTACTGAGAAAGGAGACCAGGAGACTTCCGGCAATCAGCCCGATCCCGACCGCGCTCATCATTTTACCGGTAGCCGTCAGCAGGCCCTGGCGGGTCAGATCGGAAAACATGGATTTTGCGAAGGCGACAAACCCGAGGCCGAGGAAATTGGCAACGAACCAATACCAGGTAATGTAGAGCGCCGTCAGTTTCAGCACACGCTTTTTGAATAAATCGCGGAGGTGGACGAAATGCCGGACCAGCACGGTCGGCGTGAATTTTTCACTGGGGTGGGAGGGGGTATTGCGCACGAACAGGCAAATGATCATCGCTATGACCGAGCCGGCCCCGATCCCGAGTATCGTGATCAGCGCTGCCTTCCAGTTGTTCTCGATCGACTCTCCGAACTCCGCGTTGTATCCGGCCAGAAGTGTATCGTACCAGACACCGGCCAGGATCATTCCGCCCAGGATTCCGACCATGGTCAGCATCGACATCAGGCCGTTGGCGAAACTCAGGCGCGCCGTTCCGACCAGCTCCTTCAGGATGCCCTGCTTGGCAGGGGAAAAAATCGTCGATTGCACAGCGAGGAGAAAAAAGCCGAACACGGCGAGGTGAACATTTCGCTTCCAGACACAGACTGCGATGAACGCGAAAATCAAAAACTGGCCCACCACGCACCACCAAAGCACCAGTTTTTTCGAGAACCGGTCCGACAGGTATCCCGCCACCGGCGCGAGCAGGATGAACGGTATCGGAATCATCGCCGTGAGAATGAATTCGATATCATCCCCGACCGCTGTACCGGCAGCGACCACCATCGCCAGTCCGATCAGAACGAACTTCACGAAATTGTCGTTGAACGCGTTCTGCGTTTGCACAAACAACACCGCCGCCAGCGATTTTGAGCCGGTGGGTTCAGAGATGCGGTTTTCGTCGTGAGTGGAATCCCCCATGGAGCAGGCGGCAAGCGCTTAGCTTAGCCCAAATCTGTGCAGTATCACGGCAAAACAAACCGACAGGGTTGGTTCGCCAAACCAATGGGCTCCACTCGTTCCGTTTTTCGCTGAATCTGTTGGTTCGTTTTCCGCTTCGTCCACTTTTTTCAGAAAAACCGATAAAAATCCGTATAATGGCCGCTCCAGAGGCTGCGGAATGATGGCTTGTAAATCCCGCCAGGGCCGGAAGGCAGCAACGGTAGCTTGTCCAGCATTGCCGCAGTTCTCTGGTCCCTCTCCTTTCCGAAACACGTATACCAAGTGATGAGCAGCGCCCCGACTTTTCAGTCTATGCCGGACGAGAGCGGCCATTTCGGCACGTTCGGCGGACGGTTTGTACCGGAGACCCTGATGGCGGCGCTCAATGAGCTGACCGTCGAATACACCGCGGCGAAAAATGATCCGGAGTTTCAGCAGGAATTGAAACAACTTCTGGCCGATTTTTGCGGACGCGAAACGCCTCTGTATTTCGCCGAGCGCTGGACCGAAAAACTGGGTGGCCCGAAGATTTACCTGAAACGCGAAGATCTACTGCACACCGGCGCGCACAAGATCAACAACGCTCTCGGCCAGATTCTGCTCGCGAAACGGCTGGGCAAAACCCGTATCATCGCCGAAACGGGAGCTGGTCAGCACGGCGTGGCCACCGCCACCGTTGCCGCGCGATTCGGGATGAAATGCGTCGTTTACATGGGCGCGGTCGACATGGAACGCCAGCACCTCAACGTCGTCCGGATGCGATTGCTCGGGGCGGAGGTTGTCGCGGTCGAGGCAGGCCAGCGGACGTTGAAGGAAGCCGTGAATGAGGCGCTGCGCGACTGGGTGACAAATGTTCGCAGCACGCACTACATTCTCGGCAGCGCTCTCGGGCCACACCCGTACCCGATGATGGTGCGGGATTTTCACCGGGTCATCGGTGAAGAAGCCCGGCGGCAGATTCTGGAAAAAGAAGGTCGGTTGCCCAATTTGCTCGTCGCCTGCGTCGGGGGCGGATCCAATGCGATCGGGCTGTTTCACCCGTTTCTCGGCGATGAAGATGTGAAAATGGTCGGCGTCGAGGCCGGGGGACATGGAATTAAGCACGGAGAACACGCCGCCCGCTTCCAGGGCGGAAAACTCGGCGTCCTCCAGGGCACGAAAACGTGGCTGCTGGCTGACGACGATGGACAGATTGAGCTGACGCACTCCGTGTCCGCCGGGCTGGATTACGCAGCCGTCGGACCGGAACACGCCTTTTTGCAGGCAGAAGGCCGGGTCGAATATGATTTTGCGACCGATGACGAAGCCCTCGATGCATTCCAGGAAATCGCAAAAATTGAGGGAATTATACCAGCTTTGGAAAGTGCTCACGCTCTCGCATATGTGAAAAAAATTGCAAATAATTATAGCAATTCTGATATTGTGGTCCTAAACTTGTCGGGCCGAGGCGACAAAGATGTCGAGCAGGCATCGAAATATCTTCTGCCTAGCGAGTGAGAATTTACGCTCCTCTCTCACAAAGCTCGATAACCCACAATCTCTCTCCCCCCCTGACATATGTCGTCTGCCGTACCGGTATGCCCCGATCTCGATGAATCGGGCCGGCCGCTTTCACCCCACACTCCGGCCAATCTGAATGCCGCGCTCACCATCCCGCCGGAAAATGCGTCAACCGCGGTCAAGGAATCGGAAGCACTGTTTATTCATGACTTTCTCCGGGATCATCCGGAATGTGGTCGGACGCTGGAAGTCGGGATGGGTTACGGTCGCTCCGCCTCACACATCATGGCTGCGACAGGAAAAGCGCATGTCGCGATGGATCCGTTCCAGGACACATACGACCGTTTGGGGCTGCGAAACCTGGAAGGGCTCGGATTTGACGAGCAGTTGGAGTTTCACGATGACTTTTCCCATAACGTGCTTCCGAAACTGCACGGCGAAGGCCGAAAATTCGATTTTGCCTTCATCGACGGCGATCACAAGTTCGACGGAATCCTGATCGATTTTTATTACGCCGATTTGATGCTCGATCCGGGTGGGTACGTGCTTCTTCATGATACCTGGATGCGATCGACCCAAATGGTGATGGGCTTTGTCCGGAAAAACCGGAAAGACTACGAAGAGGTTCCGACGCATCTTCGGAATCTCTGCCTGTTCAAAAAAACGGGCACGGACGAGCGAAACGGCATGTTTTTCCGGGAGTTCTACAATACCAGGAACATTCTCGTGCATCCGGCCATTTCCTACATGTCGGAAGGGAAAGATTCCGCCCTGAAACGGTTCCTGCTTTGGTTGAAGCGGAAAATCCGCTGACCGTGATTCACGAATCGACAGATTCGGAGCGAAGCGGAGAAAGACGGAACGTGTGGAGTCAATTGGTTTGACGAACAGACCCTATTTGTTCGTATTTTTCAGAATACCGGAAATTCGTTCGACTGCTTTTCCGGCGAGGCGGCCATACTTGGTTTTCGGAAAGGCCTCTGCAATTTTGTGATATTGCGCAGCGCACTCGGCAATCGTGGAAACGAAACGGTCCTTGGATTCGTAGGCAAGAATCTTTTTGAATTGTGCACGTGCCTCCTGTTCCCGCTCCGTCCGCGGGTCGGCCCGGAATTCGGCGAGTGCGTCAGCGAGCGTCTCTTTTCCCTCTTTGTCCAGCAATGCAGCATATGGTGAAGCCTGCATGGATTCGATAGTCTCCAGTTTCTCGAAGGCAGACAGATCAGGCGACTTTTTTGTCTCGGCGAGCGTGTCTTCCATCCAATCGATGGCGTCGCTCTGGTTGGCGATTCCGGCCTGCACGCGGAGCCACTGTTTCATCGAATCCGAAGACGGTTCGATGCCGAGAAGCGGAAATTTGTGGCCAATGCCGGGCCAGATTTCAAAGGTCACCTCAGAAGCTCGATTTTTCGAAAAGGCGTTTTTTGCCGCGATGCTCATCGCAAGATTGGGGTCGTCTTCGCCGATACCAATGTAGATCTTTTTCGGATGCGCTCCGGTGGTGGGTTCGAAAATCCCGGCTCCGAGGATCATTCCGCCCGCGACCTTCGGGTCTTTTTCCAGGATCAGCGCAGTGACCCACCCGCCTTTGCTGAACCCGCTGACAAAAATTCGTTTCGGGTCGAGATTGACGGATTGAGCGACTGTTTCACGGACCTCGTGCAGGATCTTGATGTCGCGCTCGAGGTTTTCTGCCGAGAATTGATACTGACCCGGTTCGATGTAGGTCATCCCGATCAGGACCCAGTCTTTTCCCTTCGTGTAGAGACGCAGATATTCGATCGTCGGCTGGCCGCTGGTGCCGTGGTAGTAAAACAGGGTCGGGTGCGGTTTCGCAGCGTCGTAATTTTCCGGCACCCAGACATGCAGTGGCTTTTCAAAATGCGAGGTTTGCAATTTGGTCACTTCCGCCGGCTGAAAAGATCCGGCATTCTGTCCCTGAACAACCGCGGCGCCTGAGCAAAACAGAACAGCCGCGCTACTCAATCCGCAAAATGATATTCCTCCAAATCTGCTGAAATGTTTCCCGATCCATCTTCTGTTCCCCTTTTTCAGGATCGGGATTGAGAACAGTGAAAGTTCCATCGGGCGAAATCGATTTGATGAGAATCCAGTGATCGAACAGGTGTCGATGCTGGATCACTGCCATCATGGGTGGCTCGTAATCGCGGAGCAAGTTTGCAAAATCGGTTTTTTCGAGGATCACCCGTTTTCCGGTTCCGCTCAGCTTCTCCCGCAACCCCATGCGGACGCTGAATTCGTCGGTTGCGGTCGCGGCGTTTGTGCCGCAAATCGTCGCCATCTCCCCTTCGCTGGTCTGGATTCCCTCAAAATGCAGCAGCATGGCGGCGGCGGCTGCCCCGCAGGAATAGAGCGTCGTTTGTGTCACCAGCCCCGTCTCCGGATCGGGGAAATTCTCCATCCTTGGGGAATGATCCATGGCCAGCGTGGACACGACCATTCGCAAAGAAACGAACAGCACAATTCCGGCAGCCGCCTTCGCGAGAACCCGCACACTGAATCGCCGGATCAGGGGGATGGCCGCTCCGGTGAGAAACAGGGCAGGGGGAAATCCCCACCACGGCCTCACGAATGAATACCAGTCGCCATCAAAAGCCGTGTATTCGATGGTCGGATATCGCCGCACCACGAACCGGAGGAGAATCAGAACGATGGCAATTGCCATGGCGGTCGTCAGCCAGCGTGGGCGCGTTGTTCCGGCCAGTAAACCGGCGACGAAAAAGATCACGAGGGCGATCAGGACAATGATGAGAGAGAGAGCGTGCGGGGAAGGCATCCGGCGGGCAGGGGCCGAAGTTACACCGAAATCCGGTGTCGTTCGAGCCACGCTTCCACAAATTCCTCGGTTTCTGAGCGGGCATCCGTGTTGAACTTCGATTCCAGCTGGCCGATTCGCCACTGGCCATCCGGCGCACGGACGATCGACAGGGTGCATCGCTCCGGAATGAGGACCCGGTAAATGAAAGTGTCGCCCTGTTCCACTCGCGAAACGTAGCTCGCCACACAATTGCCCTGTGATTCCCCCTCGTCCACCAGTCCTTCCGGACTCGTAATTGGTTCGATTTTTCCCGATATACCCTCGACGGGCGGATTTTTGAACCTGGAGGAATCGAAATTGCTGACGTATTTCAACCGCTGGACCCGGCGATGATAGTCCTCCGTGATGCGATCGTGAATCTCCCGCAGCCGCCTGATGCTCTGGAATAAACCGAGCCGGTGATGGGGGTTCATTTCCGCACTCATTCTCAGGGTGTTGGAAATCAGGTGAACGATTCGGGCGCGGTAGTTTTCCGATTTATCATTGGCCACCTCCTCAAGTAAATTTTGTGAAGCGGCATCGGCTGCTTGCGGGTGGTTCAGAATTTCCAGCACCCCGGAATTGATCACCGGCAGGTGCACGAGGCGGGGTTTCGGGCGGTCCAGTTCGGTGCGGACGGTCGCAACGATCGATTCCCAGTTTTCGCCGTTGATCGCCCCGGGCTTGATCTTGCGGAATAGTTTCACGGCGCTGGGTGACGAGGGAAGATCCAGCGATTTCAGAAGATCCCGTTGCCGCATGGAACCGCATTCCAGGGAGCGGATCAGCCCGGCATCGCCGTTCATTTTCTGGGCGAGCAGGAAAGCAAGGGCCGGGTTCTGTTTCACGAGATCCACGGCCGATTCATCATAGCGAAGTAGCAGCAAAAGCAGCCACTGGTGACTGCGAAACGGTTCCAGAGCTGCCGCAATGGGTTTAGGGAGCGAAAAGCGGAAACCGTCAAAAGCCTTGCGCCTCTGCTTTTCGATCGGAAGCAACGAGAGAGGTTTTTGCGAGATGGCTTCGTCAAAAAAACCGAATGCAAGCTGATCCGCCGCCGGTTGAGATTCTTCGCCGCCCTGATCCTGCGACTTTTTTCTCGACGGGCGATATGGACGAACGAGACGAAAATCTGGTACAAAATGCTGCCAGAGCTGGCGGCGGGAAGTACGGCGGACGGCTGTCGGTTCCGGCCAGCCCGTGATCACCATGACCGAATCCTCTCCGAAAATGCGGAGTTTCCCGTCGGAAAAACTGAAGCCGGGGGCGGCTGGTGAATTGGATGGCATTGGCAACCCGCAACATTTTCAATTCCCTGCGAACCGCAACTGAAAGCAGGGGTCAGGCTGTTCAAATTTTCAATAACAAAACCGAAACAATCGATTCAATCGATTTGACCTTGTCAGGCTGATTTTCGATCCAACAGGTTCGGTTTGCCGAACCAACCCTCTTCAATCGAAATCAATGATCCGGCGGGCATTGCCGTGCATGATTTTTGCAGTTGCCGCGTCGTTTCCTTCGAGGAGTCGTTTCACGATCGAGATCGTCCCGGCCCCGGAACAGCCTTTGCCTTCGCCTGTTTTGTCCGCGCAATCCGTTCCGAGACAGAGCTTGTCCTGGTGGCGTTCGAGAAACCCGGCAGCATGCTCCTCGTCCCGGGTGAGGGAATTCTGACCGGAACCGGCCGAAAGATCACCGTAAAAGTTCTCGTAGTCGGCGAGATACCGGTCGGTCAGCCCGCCCGGTTTCACCTTTGTTTTCGGATACATGACCTCCTGCTTGTGATTGGCGTCGATGTTTCCCCACATGGTCTGGGCATGGCCAACGAAAGTGGTTTTGGGATAATTTTTCAGCATCGAAGGGAGGCGATCGAAGCCCATGTTGTAGGATTTATGCTGAAAATGGAGCAGGACCGGGACCTCGAATTCGGCGGCGATTTCGTAAATCAACTGCATCGGCTTGGAATCGAGTTCGAGCTTGAATTTCTGTTCGCCGATCCCCTTGGCACCGCTCTTCAGCCATTTTTCGAGATCGGCTTTCGTAGAATCGAGGTCGGGGACCTGGTTGCAAAAATAGACGAATTTTCCAGGGTGCAGTTTGGTGAGCCGAATGGCGGCTTCGGTTCCGAATACGCGGGCAGCGAGTCCATTGGCGCGGCCATTGTTGGTTGATGAAAGATTGAATTGTCCACCCGAGGGAAGCAGGACGGTCTTGCTCACCCCCATGGTATCCTGGTGCTTGACGAGCACCTCGTTCGTTCGGCCGTGAAAATTCACATGCTGGTGAATATCGATGATTTCGACATCAGATTTTGCGGCGTTTGTGAATTGCGGGACCGCTGCTGTCGCCGTGGCTGCGAAAGAAGTCGTCGTTTTGAGGAAATTGCGTCGTTTCATGATGAGGCGGGTTTGCGTTCCGGAATCGGCTGTTATTCTTACCTCCGACCCCCTAATTTCGACCAGCATGAAAGTTCGCCTTTTCGCCGGAATGACGTCCCTCCTCCTGCTTGTTTCGCCGGTCGTGACCGGCCAGGAACCGGAGGCAGACCCCAGTGAACTCCCCCGAATTCCTGCCACGGAGCCGAAGGACGTGATGGATACGTTTGAGGTGGTCCCCGGATACAAACTTGAGTTGGTGGCCCATGAGCCGGATGTGGTGGACCCGATCGCGATGGCGTTCGATGAAACGGGCGCGATGTTTGTCGTGGAAATGCGGGGCTACTCCGAAAGGAGGGATGAATCGCTGGGGCGCATTCGCAAACTGGTCGATTCGGATGGCGACGGGATTTTCGAGACCTCGACGGTCTACGTGGATGGACTGCAGTGGCCGACAGGGGTGACCTGTTTCAAGGGAGGCGTTTTCGTCGCTGCGACTCCGGATTTGTTTTACTTCAAGGACACGGATGGCGACGGGAAGTCCGATGAAAAAATGCACGTTTTCACCGGATTCGGTCCACCGGCGGATCAGTTGAGAGTCAACATGCAGGCACTCTTCAACAGTTTGCAGTGGGGGCCTGATAACCGGATTTGGGGGGCCACGGCCCGAAACGGGGGGATGGTTCGGCGGCCGGAGGCACCGGAAAGCGCGGCAGTGAATTTGCGGGGTGCGGACTTTTCATTCGACCCGGAAAAACTCGATTTTCGGGCGGAGAATGGCACTGCCCAGTACGGAATGAGTTTTGATTCCAACGGGAATCGCTACATTTGCAGCAATTCGAATCACATCATCCGCGTGATGTGGGAGCGCCCCTGGACTGCGGTCAATCCGCTCTACAGCCTGCCATCTCCGCTGGTTTCGATTGCGGATGACGGCAGCGCGGCGCCGGTTTACCGGATCAGCCCGGATGAACCGTGGCGCATCGTGCGGACCAGGTGGCGGGTCGCAGGTGCGGTGAAGGGAATGGTGGAGGGCGGTGGCCGGGTGTCGGGCTATTTTACCTCGGCAACGGGAATCACGATTTATCGGGGCGATGCGATGCCGAATTGCCGTGGCTTCGCCTTCGTGGGTGATGTCGGCAGCAATCTGGTGCACCGGAAAAAAATCAGTGGGAGCGGTGTGCAGCCGGTAGCCAGCCGGGTGGACAAGGAAAAGGAGTTCATTGCCTCGAAAGACAACTGGTTCCGTCCGGCCAACTTTGCGAACGGGCCGGATGGCGCTCTCTACATCGCTGACATGTATCGGGAGACAATCGAGCATCCCTGGTCGATTCCGGAAGGCATCAAGAAGCATGTCGATCTGAATTCGGGTTGGGATCGCGGTCGGATTTACCGGGTCTCGGCCTCACGTTTCAAGCGGCCGGAGATTCCAAATTTGGCCGAAAAAAACGACGCCGAACTGCAAACGCTCAGCCGGAATGGCTCGAACGCCTGGGAGCGGGATACTGCGCGGAGGCTGCTCTTCGAGCGGGGATATCATCCGGGCAACGTCACCTCAAACACGCCGTTTCGGAAGGCGCTGGCCCTGGCGCGGGCAAAGACGTCAGAGGAGAAAAGCGCTCAGTTGGTCGAACTCGCCAAGAAAGCGGATGATGACAAATGGATGATTGCGGCGGTCACCCACGCGGTCCAAATCCCGGACGACGCGAAAGCGGTGTTTTCCGCCGGCGGACCGGAACTGCAACTCGAAGTTGCTGAGCTGATAGGCAAAATGGATTGGACCGAGGCACCAAAATGGATCGCATCGAAAATCAAAGCAGACAGCCACGGGATCGGGGTGCTGGCCCGGTTTGCCTCCACTGCGAAATCGCGGGCCGCAGAGGGGAACGGGGCTATCATCGGCCTGGCGCGGGCGATCGTGGCTGACCCAAAATCATCCGGCAGCCGCCGTACCAGGGCGTTTTCTCTTCTGGTTTCCACCGGGCAGATCAGCGAGGCCGGGCTGGAAAAAATCCTGACGAATTCTCAAATTGATTCGGCCTTCCGGCTCCAGGCATTCGATGCATTTTCCGCAAAGAATCCGACCGGTCTGGCCGGGGTCCTTGTTGAAAACTGGTCGGACATGCCTCCTGAAATCAAGAGCCGCGCCGTGCCCTTCCTGGTTTTTCCGAAAAAAGATCGCGCAATGATTTTGCTGGAGGCGCTCCAGGCGGGGACCATTGAAAAGACGGAAATTCCCCCGGACCAGGCCGAAAAACTCCGCAAGCACAGCAGCAAGCAGGTCGCCGCGCTGGCGAACCAGTTGCTCCCGGCACCGGTTGTGGTTTCGCGTGCCGACGTGGTGAAAAAATATGAGAAAGCCCTGAAATTGAAAGGCGACCCCGCAAAAGGGAAAGTGGTCTATCAAAAAGCCTGCCTCACGTGTCACAAATCGCCTGACGGGGAGGGATTTGCCGTCGGCCCGGATTTCACGACATTCAAAACTGCCGGCCCGGATTCGATTTTGAAAAACCTGTTCGATCCGAATGCTGAGATTGCCCCGCAGTATCAGGCCTACGCATTCACCCTGAACAACGGCGAGCAGTATTCCGCGATTATTGCAGAGGAAAACCAGACCGACGTCACGATCCGGATGTTGGGCGGGGTAGAAAAAACATTTCCCCGAAAAGAAGTAAAGAGCATGAAAGGACTCGGAATTTCCCTCATGCCCGAGGGTCTGGAAGCGACCATGACGGTCGAGGACGTCTCTGATCTTCTGGCCTATATCGCGGGAGAATGACAGAAAGTGGGCACGTTTTAAATAATTTGGAATTCTTGACCAATTTTGCGATTTGTGGGTAGGGTTGGAAATCTGCGGGCAATCCCGTGCGCAGTTCCACTCAAAAAAACTAACTACTTACTCAAAAAATTATGGCAGCAATAGGAGGAATTCTGATGTTGATCGGGGGCGTTGGCTCTCTCGTTTTCTGGATCATCTCAATCGTCAAGGCCTTTAAAGCAAACGACACCCTCTGGGGCGTGTTGAACATCTTTATCGCCATCTGCGGACTGATCTGGCTGTACATGAACGGCCAGAAGAAACTCGGCAACTATTGGTTGCTTTGCATCATCGCTTACATCGTTGGATTTGTTCTCGCGATGGTCGGTGCCGGCAGCATGGAAATCCCGGAACCGGCACCTGCCGGTTGATCCATTCCAAAATCAATTCCGATACCGCCTCGCTCGCTTCGGCTTGCGGGGCGTTTTCGTTTCAGGCGTGATCGATTCTTCACCCGATTGCCTCGCGCATTTCGGCCAGGACCTTCGGCACCTCTTTATAAGGATCTCCAGCCGCCTCGTATTCCAGCACGACGAAGCCCCGATATCCCGCATCCCGGAGGATCTTCATCATTCTCGGAAAATCCGCCTCCTGCTCTTTTCCGGCGACTTTCAGGGACACTTTGACCTGCACATTCACCGCGTATGGCGCACTCGCTTCCATATCGTCATACGGATTGTCGGACCGGAAATTGCCGGTATCCAGGTTCACGCCCACCCACGGGCTTTTGACCGCTTTGACAATGCGCAACAGCCGGTCCGCCGTCCCAATGCTGTCGTGATTTTCAATGCCGAGAAAAATGCCCTTTTTGCCAGCGTATTCCGCCGCTTCCTCCAGCGCTTCGATCGCGTTCTGCTCCGCTTGTTCTTCCGAAACGCCTTTGGGATGTTTTCCCGCGAAAACGCGAATGTGGGGCGCACCCATGATCTGTGAGTAATCGATCCAGTCCTTCACGTATTTCATTTGCTCTGTCCGTTCCGGAGCGCCTTTCGGATAGGAAAAATTATTCCCCACAGCTGTCCCGGCGATGGGAACGCCCGACACGTGAGCGCGGTGGCGGCATCTCGCCAGCAAATCCGATGAATCGACGTCCGGCGGAAAAAAATAACTCGTCAGCTCGGCCCCGACGTTGTTTTCCGCGCAATAATCGATAAATCCGGGCATGCCCATCATCCGTTTCGCATCAGCGACCTCACGTTCCTTGCCCCGCATGTATTGGAAAAAATTCCGGAACGAATAGGCGGCCAATCCGGGCTGCAAATGAGCACCAGTGCCCGCTCGCTCGAACGGATTTTCCACCGCGAACCCGGTCGCGCCGGCAACCGTGAGGCCTCCGGCCCAGCCCAGGAACTCTCTTCGATTTTGGGAAAGATTTGAGTCGATCATGGGCCGAGTATCGCGGTTCCAATCGGCACTGGCAAGAAAACGAACCAACAGGGTTGGTTCGCCAAACCGATTGACTTCACTCCGTTCCGTCTTTCTACACTTCACTGCGAATCTGTTGATTCGTTTTGACGGTCTTTTCCTTGCAACGAATTCAGTCTGCTCTTTAATCGGGTCACCATCTGCCCATGAAAATTCTCGTAGTCGGAAAAGGCGGTCGCGAACACGCGATTATCACCGCCCTTCACGAATCCCCCACCGAAACCGAGATTTTTTCTTTCCCGGGAAGCGACGCGATTTTTGAACTGGCCCAACCGGGCGATGCCTCCGATCTACCGACATTGATTGAATTCCTGCAGCGGGAGAATTTCGACCTCTGCGTGGCCGGGGAAGAGAGTTACCTGGTGAAAGGCGACGGCCTGGCGAATTGCTGCGAGCGGATTGGAATTCCCTGCTGGGGTCCGCCGAAAGAAGCTGCGCAACTCGAAGCGAGCAAGGAGTTTGCGAAGGAGTTCATGGTCCGGCACTCCATCCCGACGGGCGGTTACGCCTCCGTGAACACGGTGGAGGAAGCCCGCGAAGCGATCGGCGAAACATATCCGACCGTTCTGAAATTCGACGGCCTCGCGGCCGGGAAAGGGGTGGCCGTTTGCCCGGATGAGGCCTCGGCGGAGGAGTTCATCGACGAGGTGCTGGGCCAGCGGAAATTCGGCGAAGGCCGGCTGTTGGTGGAGGAATTTCTCGACGGCCCGGAGATTTCGATTTTTGCGTCAGTCGTCGATTCCGAATATCAAATCCTCGCACCGGCGCGGGACTACAAGCGGATTTATGACGCCGATGAAGGCCCGAACACTGGTGGGATGGGCGCGGTTTGTTCACTGGACATGTTCGAGGGCAATCTTCGGGAAGTGGTTGAGGAAACGATTATCAAACCGACCGTGGAAGGCCTCCAGAAAGACGGGCTCCCGTATCGAGGATTTCTCTATTTCGGCCTGATGCTGACGGCCGACGGCCCGAAGATTCTCGAATACAACTGCCGCTTCGGCGACCCCGAGGCGCAGGCGGTTCTGCCGATGATTACCGGCGATTTTGCTCAGTATGTGTTTGAGGGTGCCAAAGGAAACCTGCAGTCCGATCTGATCGGCTTCAAAGACGGCTGGAGCATTTGTCTTGTGTCCGCCTCCGCCGGGTATCCGGCCAGTTCCCGCAGTGGTGACGTGATTTCCGGTTTCGAAAATGTAGAGGACGCCCGGATTTTTCATGCCGGAACAAGCCGGAATGCCGACGGGAATTACGAGACAGCCGGCGGCCGCGTCTACGTGGTGGTCGCTCACGGTGATACCCGCGAAGCTGCCGTGGAAAAAGTTTACGCGGAGTCGGACAAGGTTTCCTTTGACGGAATGCAGCGCCGGACCGATATCGGCACACGAAATTTCTGAAATTGGCCGGGTACAATACGACGATTTGAGCGAAGCGAACATCACCACCGAGGAATTTCTCAGCGAGGCCGACATCGCGAACAAAGTGCGTCGGCTGGCCTACGAGATATTGGAAACATGCCGTGATGACAAACCGGCGTTCGTTGGAATTTTCACGCGCGGGGTGACGCTCGCGAAACGGGTTGCGGCGGTTCTCGAAAAGGAGGGCCACGATTTTCCGATCGGAACACTCGATATCTCGCTTTACAGGGACGATCTCGACAATCTGGGGGATTCGCTGCCGACGCTGGAAAGTTCCGATGTGCCCTTCGCCCTGGAAGGTACGCGCGTGATTTTGTTCGACGAGGTCGTTTTCACCGGTCGGACAATTCGGGCGGCGCTGGACGGGCTGATGGATTACGGACGACCCTCCAAGATTGAGTTGGCCGTGCTGGTGGACCGGGGTCACCGTGAGATTCCGATTCAACCGGACTACGTTGGTGTGAAAATCGAAACGAAGCTGAATCAGTACGTGAGAGTGCGTTTCCAGGAGGACGACGGCGAAGAGGGGGTCTTTTTGATCACCGAGCACGACGAAGGGGGGGAGACGAAATGAGTAATGAGCCGGAGAACAAACTGAAACCGCGGAAAGACCTGCTCGATATTGCGAGCTTGTCGGTGGAGGAAATCGAATACCTGCTGAAGACGGCCGGCCCGTTCAAGGAACTCTTCAAACGATCCGTGAAAAAAGTCCCGGCGCTGCGGGGGAAAACCGTGCTGACCTTGTTTTACGAACCTTCCACCCGGACAAGCTCATCCTTCGAGGTCGCGGCCAGCCGGATGTCCGCTGACGTCACGGATCTACCGGTCTCCCGCTCGTCGATCGTGAAAGGCGAGTCGGTATTGGATACGGTCGATACTCTGCAGGCCATGCGGACCGATTACATCGTGATCCGTCACCAGGCGGCGGGAATTCCCAATCTTGTCGCGAATCACACCCGCGCATCTGTTTTGAATGCCGGAGATGGGTTTCACGCCCACCCGACCCAGGCTTTGCTCGATGCCTTTACGTTTCGAGAAGTTTTTCCGGAACCGGCCGGCCGGAAAATCGTCATTGTCGGTGATATCCTGCATTCCCGGGTAGCCCGTTCGACCAGCACGATTTTCCACAAGCTCGGCCACGAGGTCGCTGTGCTGGGACCGGGAACGCTGGTTCCCGGGGCGCGCCATGATTTCATGACCCGGCTCTCGAACTGGGATGATCTGTTCGACTGGAAACCGGATGCGGTCTACCTGCTCCGCGTTCAGATGGAACGGCAGGATCAGCAGTTCTTTCCCAGTGTCGGGGAATATCACAAAATCTACGGACTCACCCTGGAGCGATTCCACCGGATG
>JABDJT010000328.1 GCA_013003335.1 Verrucomicrobiales bacterium
GTCCGGAGGTGCGGCACCGGCTGCTTCGACAATCGTCGGGAACACATCCGAGAGGTCGACCAGGTCATCCACGACCCGGCCAGCCTTGATTTTTGCGGGCCAACTGGCGATGAATCCGACATGGGTGCCGGCGTCTTTCGGGCTGCCTTTGTCGCCCTTGTAGTCTTCGCCTTTGAACTTTGACGTCACGCCCGTGTAGGTGCCGTTGTCACCGGTCCACATCACCAGGGTGTTCTCGCGAAGCCCTTCTTTTTCCAGGTGATCGACAACTTTCCCGACCATCTTGTCGGTGTGGCGAACCATTGCGTCCCAGTATTTCTGGTCCCGGTATCCTCCCGGCTCGTTCTTCTTGTCCCGCCACAACGTCGGGTCCCAGTCCGGATGATCCGGAGTCGGCACGAAAGGCCAGTGCGGGGCGATCATCGGGTAGTAGATGAAAAACGGTTTCCCGGCATCCTTGTGGGCGGAAATGTAGTCGTTGATGTAATCGGTCACCACGTCCGGCCCGAATTCGCCGTTCTTGAAATCGCGTTCTTTGCCGTCGATCTCCAAGCCCGGATTCGGATACCGGCTCGGCCGCCGGGTCAGCTGCCAGAGACAGTATTTGTCGAAACCGAAATTCACCGGTCCTTCAAAGCCGCCGAGGAGTTGCCATTTTCCCGCCACCATCGTGTCGTATCCGGCTGCTTTCATGGCATGCCCGAAGGTATGCGCTTCCGGGTCGAGCAAGCCGAACTTGATGTAATTCCGATTGTTGTAAATCCCCGTCATGATCTGCACTCGCGACGGCGTGCAGATCGGCTGGGAATGCGCGTGGTTGAACATCATTCCCGAGGCGGCGAGCTTGTCCAAATGCGGCGTCTCATAGACCTCACTGCCGTAGCAGGACAGATTTTCGTAGCCGATATCGTCGGCCATGATGACGATGACATTGGGCCTTTCCGCAGCGACGACAGCGGTCGCGGATCCGAAAAGCAGGGCCAGGATAGAGAAAAGCCGGTGTTTCATCATGGGAGGAATTTTGTGCGGAAATCGTCGGTTCCGCGACAGGAAAACGGGCGCGTTGGTGGGGGTTTTTGATCTGAAACCAACCTGCAACGAAAATTGACACTCGATTGAAACCGCGTAGATTTCGCGCCGTTCTTTTTCGAAGGACGCCGATGTAGCTCAGGGGTAGAGCAGCTCATTCGTAATGAGCAGGTCGTCGGTTCAAATCCGACCATCGGCTCCATTTTCCGACCTGTTTTCACTCGGGAATCATGATATCGAGCGACTTTGTTTTCGAGTTGAATTCGTAGCTCACTTCCACCGGCTCTCCATCCCGAATCAGTCGGCCTTGCTCGTCATATTTTTCCTGTTTCCCACCCCGAAACCGGGTCCAGCCGGCCAGGTTGCCATCCTTGTCGTAGCGATACACATCCCGCCAGTTCTTTGGAATCGATAGACGTGGATCGACGTACATCGGGCCGGCGGGACGCTGGAGAAAAACGGGGAACACGACTTCGGACAGCAGGTCGAGGTTTCGCCGGCGAAGGTGATACAACTCGTTGGCGGGCGGATTCTCCGATTCGCTGACGGAAACGAATTCGAGCCGTCGCTGTGCCGCTGCCAGTTGACTCTTCTGCTTCGGAGAGTCGGCAGCGGCCTCAATTCTTTCGCGGTGATTGGAGAAAAATTGCGGATCATCCCGCAGAGCCATCAGGCCCGATCTTACGATTTGCGGCACGCCGTTTTCGCGAATGATTGTCACGATGTTTGCGCGCAACCCGGCGATTTCTTTTTTCAATTCGGCCGCGCCATCCTCCCCGTCCCGCATCACTTTTTTTGCGGCGTTGTGCTTCCGGTTCGCATCGTCGAGGGCTGATTTCGTTTCATCCGTCGGCGATTTTTTGTGGGCGGCAACGGCGGCCACGCGAACCTTGTTTGTCTCGTCGACCACTTTTTGCTGGGCCGCAGTAATCTCATCCAACTTTGCCTGCGCAGCCGAAAGCGCAGCCCTGTCGGCTTTCGATCGGTCGGCAGCAAGAGTGAGGCTTTCGATCTGTTCCTTTTCCAGCACGGTTTTCAAGATCGCCAGCGCGGGCTCGTCGCCGCTGTTCGTTCCGGTTTCAAATTTCGTCAGCAGACCGTCCCAACGCGGGTTGTTGATCAGCGGTAAACCGGGAGATTGCGTCCGGGCACCGTAAAAATTCTCGATCAGGGTGCCGTCATCGGCATAGGTCCGGTGTTCGTTCGGGAGACTCATAAAAGTCACGAATGCAGGCGCGGAAACCGGCCCACCCTCCCCTTTCACCTTGGCGAAAACCCCGATATCGACGCGGTTCGACCATATCGAAGAGCCCGGCGAAATCGGACGGCGCGGGTGATACGCAACCGTGATTTTCGCCGCTGCTGCATTTTCCCCCTCCGTTTTGATCTCGATCAAATCCGGATTCCCCCGCAGTACCACCCAGCGAAATTCGAGTTCGCGATCTGCGATATCGACGCTCTCCGCTGCCGAAACCTGAATCCAACGCCGGTATTCCGGCCCACGAACAGCGCGGGCAATCGCGCAGTGAGAATTCCCGATCGTTTCGCTCGTTCGCTGCGGCGGCTCGAAAAAATCGATTCCATTTTCCGCCTCCGGTTCATCCACGATTTTCAACAGCACGAGCGGCGGGATTTTTTCCGGTTTCATGGCCTGAGCCCGCTTCACCATGGCAACTTCGTTGATCAATTTTCCGTCGAATACGCCCGGGTGTGCCTTTCCCGAAAAATAGTCCTCCGGCTTTTCGACGGCCCGGTAGGTCCGCCGGAAAATCGCCTGCACCGTCGGCATGAGAAGGCCTTCGGCGACAAGTTTTTCCCGGGTATCAGGCGGAAACGCCGCGATCGTTTTCAGAACGGCGTGCATGAAGACCCGGTCCGATCCGGATGATCCCTGGCTGCTGATCAGGTAGGGCGAATTGGACGGATACAGATCGCCGTATCCGTCCGGCCCGTTGATGCCGGGATCGTGATCGCGATGCTCGGGATAGACGTAGAGCGCGTTGGACCGGTATTGCTGATACAGAAAGTCGAGGCCTTTCGGGTGAAAGTAATACATTCGCTGGTGACTGCCCGCGACTGTCGCCGGGGAGGCTGTCGAAGAATTTCCGACCACGATTTTTCCCGCCTCGATCCGCTTTTTCCCGCCCCAGTCCTGGCGCCGGCCGAGTTCCTCCTTCGTGTAGGTGATCGGCTTCATTTGCGGATAGGTCGCAATCCGCAGGTCGGAATGTTTCCGGTCCCGGTTGTCGTAAAACACTCCTTCCAGGCCGGCTGCTTTTCCTTCAGCGAACCAGGAATTCACGAGCTTGCTGGCTTCGTCGCTGGCAGTGCTGACCACTCCGGGTTTCTCTTCCTGGCCCACGCAGACAGCGGAAATCAGAATCGCGAGGGCGGCGGAAGGAATTCGGTACATCCGGGAAAATACGGTGCTGGACAGACCCGTCAATTCACGGAAATCGATCCAACAGAGGTGTGGTTCGACGAACTGACCGTTGGGTTCGTTCAGGTGTCGTTGGCCCTGTCTCAACTCGCCGCCCAGATCGCAGGGACGAGCACGAAGAGCAGGCTGGCCGCCCATCGCAGCCAGTCGTTGCGCGTTTTCAACTGGGCCATTTCTTCGATGTGATAAGGAATTCGAAGAGGGAGGTAAAACATCAGGAACAGGATTGACGAGAGGATCAGGTTAATGACGAACATCACCGGATTGTCGCGCTGCATGTCAACGTTCGAGGCGATGGTTTCCCAAGTCACCGTGAAAGCGAGGCAGGCGTATATCGTCAGGATGATATCGGCGACCCATTCCCGCTTCTGCGGCCGGCGATATTTTTCGGGAATGGTTTCAGCCGTTTTGGAGGTGAAAATGAAGCCGAGAAAAACAAGCTCCTTGATCACGACGAGCACCATGATCCCGGCCATCCAACCGGGCAGCTCCGAATCTTCACCGCGAGTGGTTTCAAAACCGAAGGCCTGGAAAATCGAGAAGGTCAGGATGATCGAGATGACTGTGTGAAAAACCCACAGGTAAAATCCGCTTCCCGCAGAGTCGTCATGCTCGCGCACGGCATGGTGGACGAATTTCAGTTTCACCGGCAGGGCGTAAATTTCGAGAAGGGAAATCACCAGCACAGTGATTCCGAACAAGGGCAGGTACGTGTCTTCTTCGTGAATGTTGCTGATCGAAATCTCGCGAACCCAACGGGCGAGGAGCAGGAAATAGACCCCGCAGATGACGTTGAAAATCCAACCCTCGCGGGTGTATTTCAGCGTGGCAAAGCTGCGGTTCATGGCATCGTCGCCTTGCGGTCGAGATGAGTGTATCCGCCGTCGGGATAGAAAATCTGGCCTGTGGTGTGACCGCTGCGATTCGAGGCGAGAAACACCGCCAGGTCGGCAATTTCTTCCGAGGTCGTAAACCGCTGGCCGAGGGGAATGGTGAATTCGATGCGTCGCTTGGTTTCCTCCGGGTCATCCAGGGTCGCGAGCCACTTTTCGTAGAGCGGCGTCATGACTTCGGCCGGGCAAATGCAGTTCGTGCGAATTCCGAACGGCGCGAGATCGACGGCCCACTCGCGCGTGAGCCCGTTCATTCCGCCCTTCGAAGCGGCGTATCCGGAGGTGTTACCCTGGCCGGTGGCGGCGACTTTGGAACCGATATTGATGATCGAACCGCGCGTTTTTTTCAACTCCGGCAGGGCAAAGTGAACCAGAGCGAAAACGTGAAACAGGTTCTTCCGGAGAGACTCGAGGAAGGCGTCCGGCGACTGGTCGAGACCGACTCCGTCGTTCACCCCCGCGTTGTTCACGACCACGTCGATCTGCCCGAATTTTTCCACGGTTTCCGCCACGGCATCGCGAATCACGCCTTCGTCCGTCAGCTCCGTCGATATCGCGTGACCCGCACCGCCGATGTCTTCGAGCAAGGCCCGCGCAACATCCGGGTTGCGGTCAAAAATAACCGGGATGGCTCCTTCAGCGGCGAACGAGCGGACGATCCCTTCGCCGATTCCCTTGGCTCCGCCGGTGACGATGACGATTTTGTTTTCGAGGTCAAGATTCATTGATCGGATTGACTTTTAGCGGAAAGCCAGCCGGCCGGAAAGCGGGATTTTTGTCGCATAACCGTTCGCTTCATTCGTCCAAGCCGGATGAACCCGCGCCCCGTCCTTCCCGCCCTGCTGTTTCTTTTTCTTCCGGCTGCCGCGATTCTTTGCCCCGCCCAGGAATTGAGTCGCGATCCGTTTTACCCCTTCACCGCGCCGCCGATCGCCGACTCGCCTTTCCCGGTTACGATTGAAAAAGTCCGGAAATACTGGATCGCATCGATGTGGATTCCGCGTCCGCCTTCCCGGCTGGAGAATGATTACGGCCACGAAATGAACGACTACCGGCGGCGGTTGAAGGTCTACAACTGTCTCGTCGAACGGATTCATGACGGGGAGTTCGACTGCGAAGCGGAGATTGTGATGCTGCGACACAACATCCGGCTGGCCGATCGCCTGAGACAGACAGCCGAGGCTCAGCGACTGCGGGACAGGCTTCAACGCTTGCTGCATCCCGGCCACGCGAGCAGCGATTTCGACTCAGGCAGGGCGAATCTTGAGAAACTGGTTGTCGAACAGGCCCGGCAGATTGCAGAATTGCGCGCGGAGATTGAAGCCCTCAAGGCTTCCCGCCCCTGATGACAACCGATTCCGAATCAGCCGAAGATATTTCCGAAGGAACCATCAAGTGGCTGAAGAAAGCGGCGTGGATTCCTGTTTGGGTCGCAGTAATCGCCATCCTTTATATCGTTTCGCCCGTGCTGTTGTTCGCAATGTACGGCCTCGGTCTTCCGGTTGATTCGTGGTTTGACGAAGACGCTCTCGATCGCTTTTTTCTCCCGCTGCAGTATTTGTATGACAAATCGGCCTGGTACGAGGCGTTTATCGACTGGGTTGGAGAATTACTTGATGGCTGAAAAAAATGATACAGGACAGGCAGGCCATGGCGGCTCTGCCGGGCACAACCTGGGTTGGGTTCGAAAGACTTTCTGGGTGCCGGTTTGGATTTTCGTAACTGGAATCGTTTACCTGGTTTCCCCCGTTTTTCTCTACTTTCTCGACTGGGTCGGGGTTCCGAAGGAAGGTCTTTTTAATTCCGATCTTTTGGATCGGGTCTATCGACCGCTCGAAGTGCTTTACGACCAATCAAAGTGGTATGCGGCATTCATCGACTGGGCGGAAAACCTGTTTGACTACTGATCCGAATCGCCTTGACCCGTTCCACCGTCGCGCTACCGTGATTTCGAACAGGGGAGCTCGGGTCACAAACCATCCGGGCTGAGATTTCACCCTTTGAACCTGATGCGGTTAATGCCGCCGAAGGGAGATTCCCATGACCATTCCAGCCCAAATCCCAAACCGCCTTCCGATTCTTTCGGGGCGGTTTTTTGCTTTCCACGAACCAACAGGGTCTGTTCGTCGAACACACCCTGTCAGTTCGAAATTGTCCGATCCCCGTACCTGAATCTCAACTCCTCATCCCATGATCTCTCCCAACGAAACTGAAGCTTCAGCTGAAACGCCGGAATCCACCGGCACCATTGAAGACGTCTTTCCAAATTCGAAAAAAATCTACGTCGAGGGAAAACTCCACGACGATCTGAAAATCCCGCTCCGCGAAATCTCGCTGGATGAAACGAATCATCCGAGCGGCCGCGTCGAAGTGAATGAGCCGATCCGTGTTTATGACACGAGCGGTCCGTGGGGCGATCCGGAGTTTGACGGCGATCCCGAAAACGGACTGCCGGCCCTGCGTCGCGAATGGATTTTGGCCCGCGGCGATGTGGAGGAATATGATGGCCGCGACGTAAAGCCGGAGGACAACGGCTATCTTTCCAACGAACACGCCGATCGCTACAACGAGAAGAAGGCGGAGGAAAACAAGCTCAAGGAATACCCGGGATTGAAGCGGAAGCCGCTCCGCGCCAGCAAAGGCACGCCTGTGACGCAGATGCACTACGCAAAGCAGGGCATCATCACGCCGGAGATGGAATACATCGCGATCCGCGAAAATCTCGGGCGCGAGGCGGCGTTCAAAGCAATCAAAGATGCCGATGGCACGCGGAATTTGATGAATTTCCAGCACGAAGGCCAGCCGTGGGGCGCGAAGATTCCGGATTACATCACGCCGGAATTTGTGCGCGACGAAGTGGCCCGCGGCCGGGCGATCATCCCGAACAATGTGAATCACCCCGAGTCTGAACCAATGATCATCGGGCGGAATTTCCTCGTGAAAATCAACGCGAACATTGGCAACTCGGCCGTGGCGTCGACCATTGATGAAGAGGTCGAAAAAATGCGCTGGGCCACGATGTGGGGTGCTGACACGGTGATGGATCTCTCCACCGGGAAAAATATTCATGCCACCCGCGAGTGGATCATCCGCAATTCGCCGGTGCCAATCGGAACCGTGCCAATTTACCAGGCGCTGGAAAAAGTGAACGGCAAAGTCGAGGAACTGAGCTGGGAAGTCTATCGCGACACGCTGATCGAGCAGGCAGAGCAGGGCGTCGATTATTTTACGATCCACGCCGGTGTGCTGCTGCGTTTCGTGCCGATGACCGCAGGCCGGACCACGGGCATCGTGAGTCGAGGCGGATCGATCATGGCGAAATGGTGTCTCCATCATCACAAAGAGAATTTCCTCTACACTCACTGGGATGAAATTTGCGATATCTGCGCGCAGTACGACGTTTCGTTTTCGATCGGCGACGGTTTGCGCCCCGGCTCCATCGCCGATGCAAATGACGCCGCGCAATTCGGCGAGCTCGAAGTGCAGGGCGACCTCACCAAAACGGCTTGGGAAAAAGGCGTGCAGGTGATGAACGAAGGCCCCGGTCACGTGCCGATGCATCTCATTCACGAGAACATGGAGAAACAGCTCGACTGGTGTCACGAAGCGCCCTTTTACACGCTCGGGCCGCTCACAACCGACATCGCGCCGGGCTACGATCACATCACCAGCGGGATCGGCGCGGCGATGATCGGCTGGTATGGCTGCGCGATGCTCTGCTACGTCACGCCGAAGGAACACCTCGGCCTGCCGAATCGCGACGACGTGCGTGAAGGCGTCGTCACCTACAAGATCGCCGCCCACGCCGCCGATCTCGGAAAAGGCCATCCCGCCGCGCAAGAGCGAGACAACGCGATTTCCAAAGCGCGATTTGAATTTCGCTGGAACGATCAATTCAATCTCGGTCTCGACCCGATGAAAGCCCGCAGTTTCCACGACGAAACCCTGCCCCAGGAAGGCGCCAAGACCGCTCACTTCTGCAGCATGTGCGGCCCGACGTTTTGCTCCATGAAAATCACCGAAGAAGTTCGCGAATACGCCGCGAAACAGGGCATGGACGAGCAAGCTGCACTGGAGCAGGGTATGCAGGAGAAGGCGAAGGAGTTTGTGGAAAAGGGTGCCGAAATTTACAGCTGAATTACGGCATCACCATCCGGCCAATTACCTTGAGCCAAAGGGTCATTCCGCAAATCCCGCCAGCCCAGCCAAGCAACAGGGTTCCCAAAGAGCTATTGAGCCAGTGAAAGCGAAAAAGAAAAAACGCGAAAACAATTGAAGGCACCGCCATGATCAGTGGGCCTGCGATTTCAGGCATTCCCAGGTGCACCGCGAGATAGGCTTCATCCGCGCCTTCCGGGCTGAAAACTTTGACAAACCCACGGCCGCCTGCAGAAACAAAAACGCTGATTATCCAAATCAGCCACCACTGATATTTCGATCGCTCTGTCGTTTTTGTGAACCGGCGCAGTGCGAATACCGCAACGATTGCAGATCCAAGGTTCGCAAATGGGCCGGCCGCGGTGATCCAAAAGTGATGTGATTGTGGAATTCGGCCTTCGGTTGAAACGTAAAAAACAGAGGCAAACGACAGGTGAGCTTTATGTCCGAACGAGATCGCGGCAAGATAGTGCCCGAGTTCATGAAGAAGGATCATTGCCGGAACTCCAATCGCGAAGATCAGAATTGCAGCGATCGTTTCGGTTCTTGATTTCGTGATCGTTTTTTCCCGTGGCATGGAATCTCCAAGTGAGATGAGAAACGTTCACCTTCTGACTGATTACGCTCTGAATCAATCGAGTTGGTTCACAGATCAGAACCTATCCATTCGTGCGGCTCGCTTTCCCCGCCGATCCGCACTTACAATTCGACTCGTATGAAATCGCTTTTTGTCGCCTTCACCCTTCTTTTTTCGACCACGCTTTTCGCCGCCGACGCGCCTCGTCCCAACATTCTGTATTTCTACGTGGATGACATGGGCTGGGGCTCGATCGGGCCGAACGGCCAGGCGGAACGGCGAGCGAAAGGGTTGCCGACGGTGAAGACGCCGAATCTCGACAAACTGGCGGCGCAGGGGGTGAATTTCACGCGGGCATACGGCTGCACGGTTTGTTCACCGGCGCGGTCGTCGCAGCAGACGGGGTTTCACCAGGGGCATACCTTCGCGGATCGCAATGATCCGGACAATGCCATGAAGGCGATCCGGAAAGATGATGTGACGATGGGCGACGCGCTTGCGGCGGCAGATTACATGACCGGATACTGGGGGAAATGGGGTTATGGCGGATCGAAGGACATGGAAAATCCGGTGATTGAAAATGTGCAGACGCTGCCGACATCGCACGGATACCAACATGTCCTTTGCGAACTGCACCACGTCCGGGCGCACACCTTTTTCCAGCCGACCTTGTGGAAGGCTCCGGGCAAACGGCAGGGCGGTTT
>JABDJT010000335.1 GCA_013003335.1 Verrucomicrobiales bacterium
CAACTGGCACGTCTTCCAGGCCCACGAACGCATGGTCCGAACCGGCGACTGGCTCTTCATCCGCAACGCCTACCCGAACCTGCAAAATCTTTGCATGGAGGGCGACCCCACTTTTCCCGCCGGAGCCGAGCTGTGGGAGGAAGAGGAAAAGGGAAACCTGAAGACCGAGCAGCGCGACGTCTTCCAGGTCCCCCGCCCCGCCATGGAACTGTATCACGTCGGCAAAGATCCCCACCAGCTCTCCAACGTCGCCGATCTCCCCGAAAACGCCGCCGTCGTAAAACAGATGAATGAATTACTCGATCGCTGGACCGAAGAAACCGCCGACACCATCCCCGATAACCCCAGCCCCAACCGCCAAACCCCGCTGGGCAAGCGCTTCAAAGGCTGGAAACACGGCGAAATGCCCGGCGCGAGCAAAAATGCGACCGGGGTGAATGCGAAAGGGCCGGTGCTCAGGTAGGGACGGCTCTCCGCAGCCGTCCGCAGAGCCCATCCGCCGAAGCCCACCCGCCATCTGCCGGTCTACCCCGCAAATCGTCCAGCCCGGTCATCCGCCCCGGTCGACTGCGGACGCCTGCGTAGAGGCGTCCCTACCTTGCTTTTGCGGTGCGAATTGGTGACACTACGGCTTTGCTGATGAATGACGAGGAGCCGAAACGGGAGCTGGCCGAACGGAAATGGCTGCGGCATGAGACGCCTCCGTGGGTGGATCGGGATTCGGTGTTTTTCCTGACGATCTGCGTTCAAGATCGGGATTCGAGCTCTCTTGTGGACCCACGTCGCGGGGAACGCATCCTCGAAGCCGCGCGGCATTATCATGACACCCGCAGATGGTGGATGAACTTGATCCTGTTGATGCCGGATCATGTGCACTGCCTGGTCCAATTTCCGGATTCGGATGGGACGGGGAATGCCTCGATGAAAAAGACGGTGGCGAATTGGAAACGCTATCTCGCAGCGAACGAATCGATCGTATGGCAGAAGGGGTTTTTCGATCATCGCATCCGGAATTCGAAAAGTTTGCGGGACAAGGCCCACTACATCCGGCAAAATCCCGTCCGCGCAGAGCTGGTCGCCCGCCCGGAAGACTGGCCCTATTCCGGCGGCGCTTGGGACGGTTGGTAGCAGGAGCAAACGCTGCGCGGCAGAAAGGTAGGGACGGCTCTCCGCAGCCGTCCGCAAAGCCCACCCGCCGAAGCCTATTTGCCGAGGCCCATCCGCCGAATGCAGGTCGATCGCTCGGTTCGTCCGGCCCGATCACCGCCCCGGTCGACCGCGGACGCCTACGGAGAGGCGTCCCTACCTCTCTAAAAGCGGCGCGATCAGTCCCGCGATCTCTTCCATCGAATAACTTCGCTGACAGGGCACCCGGACGAGAGGGATCCCTGCGGCCTTCACCGCACCGTCGAGAAATTCATCCCGCTTTTGCCGGTTCGATTTCCCGTGGGATTTGTCATCCAATTCGATCAACAACACGAACGACAGATCGGATTGTCGATAGATCACAAAATCGAAATGTTTCGCTGAAACCCGGTTGAATGCCTTCTGCCACTCACTGCGGCTCATTCCTTTCTTCGGCAAAAGAACGTCAGCAGCCCTAACTTTCCCAAACACCCGGAATTCCGTTCCGGTAAGAATTTGATCCAGAACGCCGAGAAACGAACGCTCTGCCGGCGAAAAAAGAGTTTCGGCAGACCGATACGGAAACCCGGACGGCGTTCGGCTTCCCAGCCGCCCCGCCAGAATTTCCAAAAGGATTTTCCCGAATGCGACGGCGACAAACAGCGCCACCAACCCAATCAACAGGGGAATATATGGCTCCAAAAACTCCGGCATAGAGGAAATGGAATAGCCAACCCGACTGACCCATTCAAGACAATATCATCTCAAAAACCCCTGCCACTGCAGTGAGGATCAGGGCTGAAAAAGTTCGCGCCCAACCTAAAAACCGGATTTCTCTCCCTAATTTTTCACGAACCAACAGGGTTGGTTCTCCGAACGTACCCTTTTGGATCGGATCAACAACAATCCGTCCCGCAACACTCGCTCGCCTCGGTCGTGGCGTCGTAATCTTCGCCCTTGGTCTCGCGGGGATGACGCTCGCGCATTTCGACGCAGTCGAAGGATTTTGCGTCTTCGAGGGGGATTTCTTCGTTGGGCTCGATGAATTCGAAGAATTCGGCGTAGGGCGCTTTTTTGTAGAGATTGAAGGTCTTGTCGCAGACGGCGTAGCGTTTGCCGCGTTCCATGGGATGCCCATCGTCGTCGAGGACTTTTTTGAAGGGGCCCTTGTAAACGACGGCCTGGTTGCGTTCCCAGCAGGCACCCTGCTTGCCTTTGAAGGCTTCGACGGTCATGGAACGGAATTCGAATCCTTTGACGGTCTGCCACGGTTGTTCGTCGCGTTTCAGAATCCGGACGCCATAAAATCCAGCGTCTTCGAAGGCCTGGAGGAAGGCGTCTTCGCGGAAGGCGCCGGAAATGCAGCCGCTCCAGAGAACGGGGTCGTCCTGCATGTCTTCGGGCACGTCTTCGTCGCTGACGATGTCGGAAATGACGGCGCGACCGCCGAGTTTCAGAACACGGAAAATTTCCTCGAACAGCTGGCGGCGGTTCTGATTGGACACGAGGTTCAGGACGCAGTTGGACACGACGACGTCGACGGTATCGCTTTCGACGAGCGGTTTTTTCACGCGCAGTTCCTCGGCGAGTTCTTCGGCCTCGAGAAAGCGGTTCGCGTTGTCGATGGGGTTTTTGGCCAGCTCGGATTCGAGTTCTTCGAGGTTGAGTTTCAGGTCCTGGATGCGGCCTTTGCGGAATTCGACGTTGGAATGACCGATGCGTTCGGCGACGACCGGGGCGTTGCGGCGGGCGACTTCGAGCATCTCATCGGTCATGTCGACGCCGATGACTTTCCCTTCCGGGCCGACGACCTGGCTGGCGATGAAGCAGATTTTTCCCGTGCCGGACCCGAGATCGAGCACCGTTTCGCCCGGCTTGACGAATTGGCTGGGATCGCCGCAGCCATAATCCCGCTCGATGACCTCGTCGGGAATGACTTCGAGATATTTCTGATCGTATTCGACGGGGCAGCAGAGGGCGGCTTCCTGGGCCTGGGCGCCGCCGGCATATCGTTCTTTGACAACGGTTTCAGTTTTCATGAAAAAAAGAAGGAGAGCGTATGAGAAAAATTGGGACGATTTCGTCGCGATTTATTTACGGAAAACCGGCGTTCAAGTCAACGCCCCGCCGCAGGAACTGCCGCTTCCAGCGGTGCAGCCGAAGCAGTGGTTCCCGGTCAGGATCGGGACGTTTTCGAAGGTTTCGTGATCGATTTCCCAGAGAAACATCGGCTCGCCCTTTCCGCCGTCCCCGGCAGGTGGATCATGGCGAAGGGGCAGTTTCATCATCTGGTTGAAATCGCAGTCGAACACCTCACCGAGCCAGCTGACGTTGATCGTATTCCGGCACATGAGGCCTTCGACGGTGGTGGGGTTGAAGGCGTCTTTCAGCACTTCCATGTAACTTTGCAGTTCGCCGTTGCGTTTCAGGTAGCTGGCAAACCGGGCGATCGGCATGTTGGCGATGCAGAAGAGCTGATTGAAATCGATATCGAAATGCTCCTTCATCTCCCGCTTGTAATCGGCCTCGAGGGCGGTCTGCTCGGGCGGGAGAAAGCCGCCGTTCGGGTTGTAGACGAAATTCAGGACGAGCTTCGGATCGCGGCCGTATCCGAGTTCGTTCAGCTTTTGGAAGGCCTCGATGCTGCGGTCGAACACGCCGTCGCCGCGCTGTTCGTTCACGTTATCCGGCTCGTAGCAGGGCATGGAGGCGATGATTTCCACTTCGTGTTCGGCGAGAAATTCGGCGACCCACTCGTATCCCGGTTCGTTGATGATCGTGGCGTTGAGCCGGTCCATGACCCGCCGCGGCTGATCGAAATTGCGGACCGTTTCGACGAGCCGGCGGAAATCGGGCACCATTTCCGGCGTACCGCCGGTGAGATCGAGCGTCGGGATATCCGTCTGCTCGTACCATTCCAGAATCCGGTCGATCGTTTCCCCGGTGACGATCTCTTTTCGGGCGGGCCCGGCGTTCACGTGGCAGTGGACGCAGGTCAAATTGCAGAGCTTCCCGACGTTCAGCTGGAGAATTTCCGGCCGGACACGGCGGAGCGGGGCATGGGCATCGGCCAAAGCCTGGTCGAATTCGTTCTGGATAAGGAGATTGACCATCGGGTTCGGGAGAGAAGAGGGGGAAGTGGGAATGTTACGATTTCTTCCCGAGCAGGAAAGGAAAAAGGTGTCAGGCAAACAAACAGGGTTGATTCGGAGAACGAACCCTGTTGGTTCATATAAGGGTCGTCTTGCGGAGCCGGTTCCCCGGCTGTCCTTAAACCGTGGGGCAAGCCCGCTTTTGACCCTGTTGGTTCATTCTGATGCCCCTCCTGATCCCCGACCTCACACTCGATGCGCTGCTCGCGGAGTTGCCGGGGTCCGGTCTGGACAAGAAAAGCCGGGGCGGAATCGAGGCGCTCGGATTGAATACGGTCGCCGATCTTGTGGGCCATTTTCCCCGCCGCTACGAGGACCGGACGCGGTTCGTGCAGTTTCCGAATCAGCCGATGGACGAGTCGGTCTGTTTGCGGGGGATCGTAACGGACGCGCAGAAGCGTTTCATCCGCGGCCGAAAGGGCGGTTTTTTCGAAGCGACAATCGAGCCGCCGGGCGGGGATATTTTGGGGAACCGGATCGTGCTGCGCTGGTTCAATATGCCGTTCATGCACAAATCGATCACCGTCGGGCATGATCTCGTGATTTACGGAAAACCGAAGCTGAGCGGCAAGCGGCTGGTGATGGATCACCCGGATTACGAGATTCTGGATCGCGGCTCGGAATTGTCGGAAGCGCACATGGACCGAATCGTGCCGGTCTATCCGCTGGCGAGCGGGATCAGCCAGAAAAACCTCCGCGGCCTGATTTACCGGGTCCTGGAATCGCTGACTGACGACATTTTCCCGGATCAAATTGCCGGGGAGCCGAATGCGGAATTCACCCGGGCGCAGGCGATCCGCGAAGTCCATTTCCCGAAAGATTTCGAGCGCCTCGAGACCGCGAGGCGCATCCTTGCGCTCGAAGAGTTCGTCCTGTTGCAGCTCGAATTGCTGCGACGCCGGCGGTTGATCGATGCCGCCGGAGGCAAGGTCCACTGCGGACCGGGCGTGCTGATGGACGAATATCTCGCCGCCCTCCCCTTCGAGCCGACCGATGCGCAGCTGCGAACAATTGGCGAGGTGCGGGCGGATTTGAATTCCACCCGGCCGATGACGCGGATGCTGCAGGGGGACGTCGGAGCGGGGAAGACACTGGTGGCTGCGGGCGCAATTTTGCTGGCGGTGGAGGCGGGTTTCGACGCCGCGCTGATGGCACCGACGCAAATCCTGGCCGAGCAGCATTTTCTGAATTTCCGCGAGTGGCTGGAGCCGCTCGGCGTCACGGTGAAACTGAAAACCGGTGCGAAAAAGACGGGCGGTGACGCGGACATGCCGCTGTTTGACCTGATGAATCCGGACGCCGATTCGCGATTCGGCACGGTCACGATCGGCACGCACGCGCTGATTCACGGCTCGGCGGATCAATTCCCGAACGGACTCGGGCTGGTGGTGATCGACGAGCAGCACAAGTTCGGCGTCGCCCAGAGGGCCGCGCTGACTGCACAGGGCGATTCGCCGGATGTGTTGGTAATGACCGCCACACCGATCCCGCGGACGCTGACGCTGGCGTTTTATGGCGATCTCGACGTGTCGATCCTCGATGAGCTTCCGAAGGGCCGGCAGGCGATCGTGACGGGGATTCGGGACACGACGAAAATCAAGGAGGCCACGAAATTTGTGCGGGAACACCTCGAACGGGGCCGACAGGCTTACATCGTGTATTCGCTGATCGAGGAGTCGGAAAAGGTGAAATCGGCTGCCGCGACAAAGGAGTTCGATGCGTGGGTGAAGCGAATGGAAGGCTTCGAGTGCGCGTTGCTGCACGGGAAGATGTCGCCGGAAGAAAAAGAGACCGTCATGGCGGATTTTCGCGATGGAAAAACCGATGTGCTCGTTTCCACCACTGTGATCGAGGTCGGCGTGGACGTGGCGAACGCGAACCTGATGCTGATTTTCAACGCCGAACGATTCGGACTGGCCCAGCTCCACCAGCTGCGGGGCCGGATCGGGCGGGGCGAGCACAAGAGCTACTGCATCCTGATGTGTGATCCCGAAAATCCGGAGGGCCGCGAACGGCTGAAGATTTTGGAGGAAACCCGCGACGGATTCCGGATCGCGGAGGAGGATTTGCGACAGCGTGGGCCGGGGGAAGTCCTCGGCTCTCAGCAAAGCGGACTGCCGGAAATGAAATTCGTCGAATTCCTCGGCGACACGCTGCTGGTCCAGCAATCCCGCGAAATCGCGGAATCGATGCTCGATTCGTGAATACAAAAAACCTCCGGCTCAAACGAACCGGAGGTGGGCTTGCAAAAAACTCAAGGGGTAGCCGAAACCCGAATCAGTAGGCAGCGACCAGCGTGCCCACTTCCTCCGGAACCAGGTAGTCGTCGGCCGTGTGTACTTCACCGGAAACCTGTTCGAGCCACTGGCAGGCCTCGACTTCGAGAAATCGGGGAACTTCGGTGAGCCGATCCAACGCCTGGGGGAGGGTCAACTCGGCCGAACCGAGGGCCGTCTCCAGATCCGTTTCGATCTGCGGGACATTGATTTCAAACGCACCGAGGTATTTGACCGCCTTGGCCGCCTCGCTGCCTTTCCACTGAATCTCTTTCGATCGCTGAGGCTCCATCGGCATGTGAGCCACGACGTAATCGGCCTGATCGGCGAACAAATCGGCAATGTCCGCCATCTCTTCGTTGGAGCGCTCGCTCGAATTCACCGGAATCACCACCGACATCTCCACGTCCATTTCGCCCAGGAGCGTGTCGAGTTCCTCTTCCGCACAAAAATCCGCCCAAACCCGCGCCATGCCACTTTGCACATCGAGGATTACCGCATCATGCCGGTCCAGCGCGTGGATCAGCTGCGAAAGTTCAAGTTCATCATCGAAATCCCAGTAATCGCCCGGGAAGCTCTCATCCACATCCCGTTCGTCTGAAGTGACGAGCAACGTGCGGATCTCCTGGTCGGTAAGATGCTTGTTTAAGGCGCGGGCGAGAGTCGATTTGCCGGAGCCTTCGAGATCATTTGCAACAACGATGAGTTTTTTCATAGAAGATCGGGTCGTTGTGAAAATTATAGATTTCCTAAATAAGTATGCAACTAAAAATTTTAAAAATTCTAAAAATTTTTGCTTTGTGAGATAAATCTCAGACTCTCAGCCCCGAGGAAAGTCAGTTATTTCCTGATGATTAGATCGTTATGATGAAAACAGGATCAAACCACCCGAAGCCGGATTCCGTTGATTTCCTTCCCTTCTGCCAGCCACTGCTGCTCAAAATCCGTTTCCGGGTAGAAATCCAGGCCGTCTGCATCCCACGGGATTTCCTCGAAGCAGTCAATTTTGCCGGAAGCCAGAACTTCTTTTGCCTCATCAAAATACGGACGGTGATCGGTTTTGAAGATCAGTTCCCCATCCCCCGGTTTCAGGAGGCGATGCAGATGACGCAGGAAAGGTTCCCGGCACATTTGACGCCGGGATGCGTGCTTTTTCTTCGGCCAGGGATCCGGAAACAGGAAATGGATTCGCGCGGCGAAGTCCTGTGGCAGCAGCCACTCCACCGCGTAATTCGTATCCACCCGCAACACCTTGACGTTCTTCAGCCCGCGCGTTTCCGCGCCCCGCCAGATTTTCCGCACCCGGCCGAGCAGCCGTTCGATACCGAGAAAATTCCGGTCTGGAAACCGGGCCGCCATCTCCAGCAAAAACCCGCCGTCCCCACAGCCCAAATCGATTTCAACCGGCCGGTCATCCGCAAACAGGTCGCCGGCTTCCAGCCTCGCAAACCAGTTTTCCGGAAAAATCTCGTTCGGATACGGGAACGGATCGTTTTTTCGTTTCGACGCCATTTTTTGCCGAAAAACGAATCAACAGGGGTGGTTCGGCGAACAGACAGGTTTCATTCGGACTGTCCCCTACTTGAAAAACCGCTTCGGATCGACCGGCGGTTTTTTCTTCGGCTCGTCCTCCGCCGGTTTTTCGGGAGACTCGACCGGTTTTTGATCTCCGGAATCACCGGTTTTTCCCGGCGCAGCCGCCAGTGCCTGTTTCGGAGGGAACTTTTCGTCCGGCTTGAGGATTCTGACCTGATCAGGATCGGTGAGCTTGAACTGCGGTTTGTCTTTGTAAATCGAAACCACCCCGGTGACGGCGAGACGTTTCCCGTCAAAAACATCGGCCGGTTCGCCATCCGGGAATTCGCCCAGGTCGGTTTTGAAAGTGATCAGGTAAAACTCCGCTCCTTCAAAATTCACGAAATTGGTGCCGGACTTGGACTTCCCCGACTCCTTCGTGGTCCCGTAAACGGTCACCTTCTGTCCGTCCTTGCTCTGCAACGTCTCGGTATCGGAAGCCTTCACGTACACCGCCGCGGCATCGGCAGATTTTTCCTGAGCAAATGACGAAAAGGCGAAAACAAGGCTCGCAGCAAGCACGGCCGGGAAGTGTTTCATAGGAGAAACCTAGTCAAGTTTCTCCTCGCTGCCAGTCGTTTCCGGCACTGCCGCGGCAATCGGGTTGTCGATGAGGTCCGTTACCCCGTCGGCATAGACGATCGCGATTTTCGGAACGTCCGGCGGGGCGGATTCGCGAATCACGACCAAGGTATCCGTGATGGCCGGAAGGGGTGGACGTTTGTGAGGAAGCAGTTCGAATGCGATCTCGTCCCCGTTTCGATGCGGGCTGCGGAGTAAATCAGCCAGGTCCCGCTTCGTCAGGTACCGTCCTCCGAGGTCTTCCCATTTCGACGGATAAGCCGAGTCGTTCTTGCTGGCGTAGGTTTCACAGGCCAGGTAGAGCCGCGCAATCGAATCGAGGCTCTGTTCCATCGCCAGGGCCGTTTGTTGCTCCCGGAATTTGTCGCTGAAGAGAGAAAAATATCCGGCTGTCCCGCCGACGGCGAGAAAGATGGGAAAGGTGATCAGGCAGAAATACCCCAGCAAGAGGCCCGCGATGGCAGCCCGGCGGCCACGTTTCGGATTGGGGTTCCGTTTTTTTCGGCAAACCCAAAGACCGGTGTGCCCGAAAACCACGGCCGGTATCGCAAACGGGAGTCCCAAGAACGGCACGGACAACATTCCGAAAATCAGGCCGGCAATCGCGGATCGACTCCATGACAGATGCGCATGGGAAATATTCTTCGGGCTGTCGGATTCGTCGGACACGTCGGGTGTTGTTTTACCATGAAAACACACGGATCAAACCGCAGAATTTCTCTCCGGAGGGGGAATCCGCGAAAACAAGGTGAGGATTATCAGCGTCGCTCCGATTCCCAGGAAACCCGTGTAGAGGAACAGGCCCCGCAACCCGAACTGCAGGGTCACCAGCCCGCCAATCACCCCCGCAAGGACCCGGGCCACGCCTCCAACAGCCATCGTGTAGACCCCCTGGATCGAATTGCGAAATTCGTTCCCCGCCAGCCGGTCGAGAAACATCGGCGGCACAATGAAAAGCGCCATCACCTCCAGCCCGTGCCCGATCTGGGTGAACACCACCGTTTGCCAGCTCGGGAAGAAATAGAGCAACAGCATGCGAATGGCCATGAAAGCCAGCCCGCCGACCAGGATGCCCTTCAAGCCGATCCACCGCTGCAACTTCGGCATCCAGAGCTGGTAAAAAATTTCAATCACCACCCCGATGTTGATGATCAGGCCGATGTAGGAGTTGGGAATTCCGACGACCTCGGAATAATAATTCGCGATGAAGGCGTAGTAGGAAGAAGTCGCCAGGAACGCAAGCGCCAGCCCCACGCAAAGCCACCGTGCTTCTTTTGAAAACAACTGCGCCAGCGCCTGTCGCGTCGGCAACTTCGAGGGTTGTCCCGATCGCTCGAGCCGCTTCAGTTGCGGTAGCGTAAAACTGTTCGCGAGACTCAGCACGCAAAACAGCACCGCACAGAGCAACACGACGTCCGGTGACGGATCCTGCCTCAATTTGAAAAACAGGATCACGCTCGGCACGATGAACCCGACCGTTCCCCACACCCGGACGAGCTGATACGGCACAATTTTCTCCGCCCCGGCGGCTCGTTTTTCCTCCGCGTGCGAGAAGTAAAACCCGTCCTGCAGCGGCAGCATGGCGACAAACGAGAGGCCGTGAAACACGAAAAGCGTCAGGGTCACCGCGAGGATTCGGGAAAAATACAGCCCGGTCAAAACGATCGCGCTCAACGAAAAAGCAACCGCAAGAATTCGCCGCGAATCGACTTTCTTATCTGCCAGCAACGTGATCAGGGCCGGCGAACAGAGCATCGGCACGTTCACCAACGACATCGCCAGGCCGATCTGGAAAAAGTTGAATCCCTGGTCGCGCAGAAACACAGTGAGCAGCGGCATCACGCTGCCAATCACTGCATAGCTCAGGAAAAACTGGCGGCGGATTGCATTCAAAGTTCAGAGTCCCGAAAATCGGCGAAACTACGCTTGCAGCCGCCGGACTTCACCCTGAAATTGCGCGCATCTCCACGTGCCCGTAGCTCAGCTGGATAGAGCAACGGACTTCTAATCCGTAGGTCGCGCGTTCGAATCGCGCCGGGCATGCTTTCCCCAGAAAACGGTCCAACAGGGTTCGTTCGCCAAACCAACCCTGTTCACTCGTTTCCGCCGCCGTTCTCTTCCTCGCGATTCAGAACGTGAATTAAATCCCCGCCGGCCATGCTGATCGACTCGATGGCAGGTTGAAAGGTGTGAGCCTTCGCTTCCTTGTCGACTTTTAGAAACACTTTGCGTTTTCCCGGCTGCAGCTCGCCCAGCAAGATTTCCAACTGCTCGGTCAATTTCTCCGCATCCTTGATTTCCTTCCCGTTCAAATACGTCCGCATGTCGGCATCAATCACGACGCTGGCAATCGCGGCGCCGGTGGATTCCACTTCGGGAACGGCGGCCGGTTTCCACTGCAGGTGGCTGTCATCGACTGCCCGGGCGAGGATCACGAAAAAGATGAGCAGCAAAAAGGCGATGTCGCCCATCGCGGTGGACGGGACGTCGGCATCGAATTCTTTGCGGGGAATTTTCATCGACTGATCAATCCACCACGCGGACTTCTTCCTGTTCGAGTTGCAGGGTGATGATCCCGCCGGCACCTTCGATTGCGGTCGTCACATTGATCCAGCGTTCATAGGTCGCTTCGTCCGCCGTTTTGACCAGAACGACCCGGTCTTTCTCCGCCTCCTTGCCGGCCAAAAGCTGCCGCATCTTGGTATCGAGATTGGCGAGCGGAACGATGTCTCCGTTCACCAGTACCGTTTTCTCTGTGATCGAAACCTCGATGTTCTGACTCTGCTGCTCCTTGTCCGGCGTTTCTTCGCTGCGCGGAATATTTTGTGGCCGACCGGTATCGGGCTGTACCGAGGCGCACACCAGGAAGAAAACGATCAAAATGAACGCGATGTCCGGTGCCGCCGTGGCGGGCGGATCGACAAGCAGTTTGCGACGCCTCAACTCCATTTCACTTACCGCCAAGGGTCAGTTTGATGGACACCGCTTCGATCAACTCGGCCGAGGATTGTTCGACCTCGAGGACGAAATTATTGATCGTGCTCATGAAATAGTTGAACGCCATATACGCCGGAATCCCGATGATCAGGCCGAAGGCGGTGGTCAGGAGAGCCGTCTCAATCCCCGAGGCTGCCGCCTCGACGATGTTCACCTGCCCCATCGTAGCCACAATGTTCGCGAAGGATCCAATCATCCCGACGACCGTCCCGAGGAACCCGAGCATCGGGGCGACCGACGAAATCGTGGCGAGAATCGGCAGGTGACGCTCCAGCATGGACACCACGTGAACCCCGTAGGCTTCCATCGATTTGTTGACCTGCTCCTCGATCCGGGAAGGCTCGTAATCCAGTTCACTGTAGCCGAGATACTTGTTTAAGCCGTGTTTCAGCACCGCCGCGATCGGTCCGTTTGCGTTGTCGCAAACCTCGACGGCTCCGTCAAAATCGCCTTCTGCAATATGGTCGATTACCTCCTGCCGGATCGTGTCCGCCCGCTTATCGAGAATTTTCAGGCTGCGATAGCGCTCGATGATCACCGCCACGGCGAGGATGCCGAGGAGTAAAATCGGGAGCATAAACCAGCCGCCTTTGATGAGTAGACCGAGGGCACCGGATTCGAAAAAGGATGCGAATATCATGTTGGAGGATTGTGTCTGAAAACTGAAATCTGAAAACTCTCAAACGCTTTCCTCACTGATTCTCCTCCATGTCCACATTCTGCGCCTCGCGCTCAAACTGCGCCAGCATCTCCGGCAGGGCCAAACGGCCGCGGGAATATTTCGCGGCGTCGGATTCCGGGAAATCCCAACGGCAGCGGTTGTAGCGCTGGAAGGCAACCGGGATGTTGCGTCCCTGGCGGTAACTTTCGCCGGCCCAGAAAAGAGCCTGCGCCGTCAAATCGTCTTCGGGGAAACGCTTCGTGAAATCATCGAAAGCATCGCCCGCTTCGCGGAATTTTTCATCTTTGTAATAACACTGCCCGACCCGGAAGGCCATGCGCGGCGCCCACTCGTGATTCTCGAATCGCTCGAGGAATTTCGAGCCGACCTGGGCGGCGACTTCGAAGTCCTCCATCTTGTAAAAGTGATCGTTGATCCGGATCATCACGTTTGAGATCAACGGATTTTCCGGATACGTCGCGGCGAGCGTCACGTATGCCTCCAGAGCGTCGTCGAGCCGTTCGGCTTCCTCGTAGCACTGGCCGAGTTTGTATTGCGCGTCGGCGGCGAGAGTGTGATCGGGGAAGCGCTTCACGATCGTTTCGTAGTTCTCGATCGCCTCATCCCAGTTTTTCAATTCCTGAGCAAACTGCCCTAACAAATACGCTACACGGGGTGCGTATTTTGGATCGGGATAATCTTCCTGCAGCTCTTTCAGAATCCGGCGACCGTTTTTCAAATCGGCATCGGCTTCCTCTTTCCGCTCCAGCTCCAGGTGGCTCTTGAACAGCTCGAAATAACTTTCTGCGATGTGAAACTGGGTCTGAATCGCCAGCGCCTCGTCGCCGAAGATTTTTGTGAAAGCGGCGAGTTCGCCGTCCGTCCCGTCAGAAACCGGTATCTCGATGGCGTGGTTCGTTTCTGCTTCACCGGGCAAAGCGGGCCGGTCATCGACGTAACTGGCGACCAGCGGTTGACCGAAAAAGGTTTCCAGCTCCGGCTCGGCGGGATTGAAATTTCCGGCGGTCGGCTGCGGGACGGCTTTCAGTTTGAAGGAACCGGTAAACACACCGCTGTGGCTGAGCGTTTCTTCGAGCGGCACGGTTTCTTTCTCGCCGTTCACCGAATCGATTGCCACCTGAATCCGATCACGCTCGTCGGTGGTGTCTTTTTCCGGATCGATGAGGCGGAGATAAAGCCGTTCACCGACCTGCAGTTTCTCGACCACTTCTTCATAAGCGCTGTCCGTCGCGGCGATTTCGGCGTTGCCGATCAAGCGGGCCGTGTCTTTGAGCGTCGTCGTTTCCGCAGGGGTTTCTTCGTCCGCGTAGGAAACGTGAATCGTGTCGGCCCCGGTCAAATTCAGCACGCCGATCATGCCGTCGTTTTCATCCGCAGCTTCGTCGCGAACAACCTGGCCGATCAGGGAATTCATGGATTGCCCCGGCGCACGGGGAATGAATTTAGGGCTGTCGGATCCGCCCAGCCGCATCGTGACCTGACCGACGAATCGGCCTTGGTGAAGCGCGGGATTCGGCACGTCGACGAGCGTGTCGTCGAGATCGGAGAAGGCAGACGAAATTCGGCAGGCGACCTCCACGAATTCCGCGGGGGCTGAAGAAGCCTGTTCGCCCGGCGAGCCAATATCCGAATCAACAGGATTGGTTTGGAGATCAGACCCTGTTGGTTCGTTTTGCGCGACTTCAATCGGTGCGGCGGCTTCGGCCGCTTTTTGTAAATCCTCAAGCGCGAGTTTGACGATGACTTCGCTCCGCGAATCGCGGGCGGCATCTTCGTCGATGACTTCGATCGTCAGAGGCACTTCGTAAGCCACGCCTTTGGATTCCGCTTCGCTGACGTCCTCGTTCAGAAAATGAACGGTCGGGCGTCCATTCTCGGTCTGAGGCGGCACGACGCGGGTTTGCAAAATTCGCATGCGACCGGCGGTCGGTTCGCGGACAAAAACGACCGCCTCGCGATCGATTGAGTGGCCGGGAAAAGTGTTCTCCTGATCCCGATAGGTGAAATAAACCTGGTTGCCGGACTTGAGCGCAAGCCTCGGGAGCTCAGGCTTCGGTTCTTCGGTTTCTTCGCCTTCGCCCTCGCCTTCACCCTCCGTTTCGGTCTCAGTCTCGGTTTCTTCTTCCTTGTCGGACTCTTCGCCTTCGGCGGGAGTTTCCGCGACTTCCTCGACCGGGGCATCGGGATCGTAAGTGTCGATTTCGGTTTTGAAAATGCCGGAGGTGGATTCGGTTTCCGTGGCGACAAGCTCGATGGTTTCTCCATCACCGATCTGGACTTTCAGCGGAACGGTGTCGCGCTGGCCGGTGGAATCCATGTCGTAATCGACGATCTCAAGCGTGATGCGCTCGCCGGGATCGATGCGGAGCAGATCTTTCTCGATTTCCTCGACCGTCCCGTTTGAATTTCTCACGAAATCGTAGGCGATCGGGGCAATCGTTCCGTTGAAATACGTTGCATTGAGCCGTTGAGAGATCGCCCGGTTTTTCGGTTCTCCGCCGGTTGGCAGCTCATCGATGTAAGTCGATTCGATTTGGTCCCCGGGGGTGATTTCGAGGATGTTGTTTTGCGAAAGCTGCAGCAGGTCGGCTTCGGTCGGAATAAATTTCTTACCGTCCTCGCCGGCGACTGTGACCGTGTTGATCGCGACGGCCTGCCCGAGATATTCGTCGATCACGAAACGGACATGGCGCAATTCGCGCGGGTCGATATTAAATTCCCAGTTGCCTTCTTCGTCGGCGGACATCGTGCCGAGTTGGTAATTGCCGGCCGGTTTCAGGTCGGCGACGAACGCCTGGCTGAGATCGAAATCTTCATTCGTGAAACGGGTCAGTCGTACCTGGCTGGAATTCGGATTTTCCCGCGCACGGAGAATTTCCACGGGTCGACGGCCCGAATCGGTCGAGGAGGCGAAGAAAATCAGCTCGTGCAATCCGGCCTCGAGATAGACATCGACTTCGAGTTGCCGCTGAACCGGTGCAATCGGCTGAACGAGGAGGCCGTTGACCATTGCGCCGACGTATTGACCGCGCAGCGAAAACCGGACGGCACCGGCGCGTGGCTGGATAAAGGTGCCCTGCCAAATTGCGCCGACGGGATCGGCCTTGCGATTGCGGCGCTCTTCGGGATCGAAGGGGATCTCAGTAGAGAAATGAAGCTGTTCAGGCTCGCTTGTTTCATGAGCGGGCTGACTTTTCGCCAGCTTGAGAACCTGATCCCAGGTCGTAATCCGAGCCGCATTCGGGCTGTGCCAAATCCGCTGCGTCAACCGCTTGAAATTTCCTTCCGGTTTTTCGGCCATTTCGCGAACCGGATGCTCGGCGAGCGGATACCAGAACCGGCCGTCGTGGCTGCCCTGGAGCCGAACTCGAACGGGGGCCTGATCCTCAGGATTCGGCGTGGTGAACCCGCCGGTCGCGACGGTTTGCAGATCTTTCAAATCCACCGCCAGCCATTTTGGAGTAAGGCCGTCCGGCTGGCTGACCCAGGCGCTGGCTTCGTCCTTGTCGATGGCCATGAGCGGGTTGTGCTCAAGCGCGGTGTCGGTCGCGAGCGCGCCGGCGGGAAGATCGTTCGTTTCGATGGTGCCTTCGAAAACCCCGGAGTGGCTTCCGGTTTCCTGCAGCAATGCCTGGGCCTCGTCACCACTGGAGGCGGTCACTTTCACCATGACCTGATCCGCTCCGTTCGTCAGATCGCGGTCGAGATCGGTGACGCGAAGGTAAACCGGGTTGCCGGGTTTGATTTCATTTTGCGGACGCTGAACGGAGCGGCGGAGGTCGCCCTCTTCGGCTTCTTCACGAGCGATTCTTTCGGCTTCGGTTTCCTCTTCTTCATCGATAATCTGCGAGCTGGCCATGATGAATTCGCCGTCCACCGCGAGGCCGATGTCGCCGGTGGCGAGTGGCTTGAATTGAAATTCTTTCCGGAAATCCTCGGGGTAGTCGACCTTGATCAAATCGGTTCCGTTCACTTCGAGCAGGCCATTGCCGGGCTGCGGCTCGCCGAGCGTTGTTTCGATTTCGCCAATGAACAGGCCTTTGCCGGCACCGCCGGAGGAAATGTGGGCAAGCTCGCGATCGCCACCGGGAACTGTCGTGACCTCGACCGGAATTTTTGTATGCCCGCGGCTGATGCCGAGATCGGTGTCCTGTACAACAATCGACAGGGCGCGGTTCGGTTCATGCCAGCGCTTCGATTCCTGACCAAGACGCCCCACTGTTCGGAGCAGGTTCAACTGGTCAAGGTAACGCTGCTCGCCGCCGTAAACCTCCGCGAGATTGAAAAGCGTTTCGTTTGCGAGAGCGACATCGGGCATCGAGCTGAGCACGTCTTTGAAAATGCCGCGCGCCTCGTCAGTGTTGCCTTTCCGGCTTTCGAGAACACCGAGCAGGAACATGCCACGGACGCGCACTTTGGCGATCGCGTTGTTGGACAGTTCAGTGAACGTTTCCTCGGCCTGGTCAAAAATTTTCTGCGCCATGAGCGTTTCACCGATCCCGAATCGCGCTTCGACAGCTTCCTCGGTGTCGGGATAACGATTCACCACGGTGGTGTATTCGCTTCGGGCGACTTCGTAGCGCTTGTTGCGATCATAATTCTTCGCCAGTAGCAGCTGCATTTTCGCTTTTTCCGAATCCAGGAACTTCTCGCTCTCACTGTGCTCGACCATCCACTTGCGGAGGATCGTTTCGGCACGCTCGTGATTTTCCTCGCCCCCGGCCGTGATGTGAGAATCGGCGGCAAAGGCGACCAGCTCAGCCGGGAGTTCGAGAATGAATTCATCGAACCGCCCAATATTCGCGGTGTAGGCCTCGAGGGCGCGTTCGCGATCACCAAGACGGAGATGCAGGCCGATTTCCAGCAGGGGCGCCATCGGGTTGTCCGCGCTGACTTCCATCCCAAGCGCACCCATTTTGCCGTATGCTTCACGAATCAGCGCACGCGTTTTGTTCTGCGTGTCGACACCCACGTTGTCGATGTTCGCCAGCAATCCAGTGGCAAGAGCGGCACCCTCTGCAAATTCCTCGCGGCCCAGCGCTCTTTGCGCCCAGGCGAAAAGATAGCTGAAGCTCGTCGTGTCTTTCTGGGCGTTCAGAGACGCGTCGCGATAGGCCATGAGACGTGGGATCGGTTCCATATCGAAGCCCTCCAATTCGAGCAATGCCATCTCTGCCACCGCGCTGTCGCGACCGTAATCCATGTCGCGAACGACCTTGTAAATCGTGGCCTTTTGTTCGGCCGTCCATTCTTCGTTCCGCTGCGCCTGGCTGATCCAGTCGATCATGTTGTAAGGTGCCCATCCGCGCAAAAGACGATCATCCCGCACCTTCCGGGCGTCCCGCATGGTCTTTTCAAAATTTGCGAAATCGCCGAGTCGCAAATACTCGGTTGCTGTCCAACTTGCATAAACACCCGTGTTGTCGCTCGGCTTCGCGAGATAGGGTTTGATAAAATTAATGCGAGCCTGCCCTTCCTCCTGCCTTTCAACGAGCCCCCGCAACGCCGATGCCGTGTCGGTGTAATTTGGATTCCGCTTCGCGCAAGCCTGCATGTACGCGACCGCCTCCGCTTCCATTTCCATCGCTGCGAGATTCCCGATGATGTGCGCGCCGTATTCGTTCGTTGCTTTGGTCCGCTGCTGGTTCCTCAAAATCCAGTCCAGCGTCCGTTTCATGATCGCCTTGTCCCCGGTCTTTCTGGCCGCATTGGAGGCATAATACCAGCCGACTGCATCGTGGATCGTTTGCTCCGTTTTCAGAAAATGATCCAGGGCGGCTTTGGCCTGCTCCTCCGTGCCGTAACTCGACGCTGTTTCCATCCACAGTTTTGCATTCCCGTAATCTTTCGGGTCCAGCCTGGCCAGTTCCTCATAAAACGGAATCGCTTCATTCCGCTTCCGTGAATCGCCGTAATTCCGGATATCATACGCGTGGGAGTAGAGCAGTTTCGCACGCTGCTCCTTTGTCAGATTCGTCTTCAAAAGCTGCTCCCGCGCGCCATGGCCTTTCATTCGCGTTTGCAATGCCGACTCCCATAACCGGATGGTCTGGTCCTTGCGGAATGCATCGTAATTTGCTTTCGCCCACTTCAACCGATTGCGAATCTCCGGCTCCTTTGAGCGTTTCGCCTGATCCATCCAGTATTCCAGCGCCTTCGTATAATTCTGGTTGTGACCGTTTTTCTTCGCGTGATCGAGATGCCGTTTCACCTCCGCCTGGAATTCCTGATCATTCGCCGCCGTGCTCAGCAACCAACTCAGAGCCGATCGAAATTCATTCGATGCATTCGGCACCGGACTTTTATAAAGGATTTCGGACCGAAGCAGATTTTTCGCTGCCCCATCATTCTTCATCCGGTCGCGGTAATGCGTGATCGCTGCGCTGTAATGAAGCCGGTGTTCGTCCTCCGGATTTTGCGCCACAGCGGCTTTATAAATCTGCTCCGCCCGCGGCCAGAGCGCTTCCTCGGCCGCCCACGAAAACAACGTGCCCGCCTGATACCCGTGCTTTTGAAGCACCTGCTGCAGGATCGCCAGCGCTCCGTTGACATCCTCATCCCGATGCTTTGCCTGCGCCAGGATTGCCTGCATTTCGGCCTGTCGGCCGGTGGTTTCATGCGGAAATTTCCGCAAGTACTCGTTCACCTCTTTTTCCAAAACCGGATACGCCGCCTGTGAATCGTACAGCGACCGAATCAGGTTCCGGTGCACCTCCGCGTAATCCGTCCCCGCCGCGATCGATTGCCGGTATGACTTGATGGCGTTCGCATGCTGCTTCTGCGTACGAAAATTATCCCCCATGATAAATGGCACCTCCCAGGCCCGGCGATCTTCAAACGGCAAACGCTTCGCCAGCGCCTTTTGCCCAACCTGATTGCTCAGCGCATACTGATTTCCGTAACTCCGCGTCTGAGCCATCGCCTGATAGGCAAACTCCGCCGCGCCCGCATTCGCCGGCATTTGATCCATCAATTTCAGCGCCATTTCCGCCATCAATTTCGCCGTCACCTCGCTCCGTAGATCGCGATAAGTGCGGAATGCCCGGGCCGCATCCAGATTCCCGTCGTTCGCCAGTCCCCTCTTTTCCCACGACATCCGGTAATGATCCGCCGACTCACGGCGCTGCCCCTCTTTCTCCAAAACCTGCGCGAGCATCCGATGGAAATCCGCCGCCCGCTTCGAGTTCGGATAACGTTCCAGGTATTGCAGGATTGTCGCCTTCAGGTCGGAGTTCCGCGACGCAATCGCCAGCCCGTCGATCAGTTTCCCCATGATCTCCTCATGTCGCGCATGCCCCACCTGCGCGGTCACGAACGTTTTACCCGCCCGCACCAGCCCGAAGATCTGGCCTTCGGCATAATAGAGATCAACCAACTCCAACAAAACGCGCGCTCCTTCGTCCGAGGATTCGAGGGTTTGGCGAAGTTTTGCCTCTAAATCAGCCGCCTTCTTTTCGGCCTCGGTGAGTTCAACGGCGGCGGGTTTTGCAGTTTCAGATTCCGTTTCCGGGTTATCCTGAGCCGACAGCCAGGACGCAGCGAAAATCGAGGTGATTAGAAAAATCGTGAGTGTCTTTTTCATTTTCAAAAGTGGGAAGAATGGGTTTTCGATCCAGCAGGGTCTGTTCGATGAACCAACCCTGTTAGTTCGTTTTACTTAAAATCCGGCTTTCACCAACGCATCGCTAATCCGCTTGGCTTCGCTGGCGACGGTGCTTTCGGGAAATTCGTTGATCAACTGGTCGAACATCCGGCGGGCCTCGGCTTTGCGTTCGAGACGGAAGAGACAGCGACCGTAGTTGAACAAAATGACGTCGAGAAAATTCGCATCGGGGTAATCGGAAAGGACGTTCTCAAATACGTCGATGGCGCGTGAGTAATCCTGTTTCTGGTAATAAAAATTCGCCATTTTCGCGACAGCATCGCCAACACGACCAGAGTCGGGGAATTGCTCATAAACTTTCTGAAACTCGACGAAAGCGCGCTCGTAAAGTGCCTCAGACTGCGCGGAGGCGGCGTCTTCAGCCATTTTCTCATACGTCTCGGCGATCCCGAATTGAGCTTCGCCTTTCAGCGGGCTGTTTTGCAGGCGCAATATCGAACCGAACAGGCGGATCGCGTCAGGCAGTTTCCCCTGTTCGCGAAAGGCATTCGCCTGCTGGAGCATGGCCTGATCGGCGAAAGTGGATTCAGGAAATTCGCGCATGAGCCGCTGACTCATCGCCACGGCGTTGTTGTAATTTTCCATCGCAAAATAGGTCTGCCAAAGCTGGACATACGCATTCTCCAAAATCGATCCACCCAGCGTGCGGGCTTCAGCGAGCACTTCGTTCGCGACCGCAAGGGCTTCCTCGTATTTCACGTCGGCTTTTTTCTGGAGCCCGAATTCCTTGTAATGATTGCCAATATTCGTCAGCGCATCGGCGGCCCGG
>JABDJT010000358.1 GCA_013003335.1 Verrucomicrobiales bacterium
CGCATGAAATTTTCTGTCGTCCCCCGCGAACAACACGACGCCCTCGTTTCCGCAGCCTACCGCCACCGCGGTTACGGCGAGGAGGAATCCGCCGCTGCGGCACGGATGTGCTCAGAAGCCAGCTGGCACGGGATTCGCACGCACAACGCACTGAAAGCGCTGCACCTCGATGAGCTGTTTGGCTCTGGAACGGGTGGCTGCGTGCCGGGTGCGGAAATCGAGGTGGTCGATTCAAAATTCAAGGCCGCCCAGGCGTGGAACGCGAACCGGAAGCTCGGCCAGGCGGTCGCGTTTTCGGCGATGGAAACCTGCATGGAACTGGCCGACGAATTCGGCACAGGAACGGTGACGGTGGACAATGCGTTTCATTATCTCTGGGGAGGCGGATATGTGATTGATGCGGCAAGGAAAGGCTACATCGCCTACACGAATTGCACGTCGACGCTGGCCGAGGTGGTTCCGTTCGGCGGGAAGTTTCCGACGCTGGGAACGAACCCGCACAGCTGGGGTTTTCCCACGGTCGATGCGGTCGGCTATCCGGTCGCGATCGACTGGGCGACTTCCGAAATCGCGATGGGCAAGGTCGAGCAATACAAGCGGGAGAACAAAAAGCTGGAGGCGAAATTCGGCGTCGACAAAGACGGGAATCCGACGGATGATCCGTTCGAGGTTTTCGCGCTGCAACCTTTCGGACGCCACAAGGGATATGGACTCGGCCTGTTAAACGAACTGTACGGGGCGGCGATTGGCGGGTCGCTTCCGACCCTTCGCGGACGGGCGGAAAAAGGCGCGGAAGCAGGCGAGAAAACGACCTCGGCCTTCTTTTTCCAGGTGATTCACCCGGATGCGATCAGCGTGGGAGACTTTTCGAACGGCCGCAGCCAGTCGGAGAATATCACGTCGGTTTTGAAGGATATCCTCGGCCACGGAAATGAGGATTGCATGCTACCGGGAACGATCGAGGCGAAGGGCGCGGACATGAGCGAGCAAGCCGGCGGGCTGCTTTTCACGGACGCCGAAATGGCCGGATTTGCAGAAGTCGCGGAAGAATGTGGCGAAGACGCGTCGGCCTGGGAGGTGGAAAACGCGCCGAAATTTGAAGACTGATCGATGAACGTGTTCACCTCGCAGTTCCAGGTTTCCACCCGGGGAAAAGGCACCTACGAAATCACCGGCGAGGTGGAGGAAGCCATCGCGGAAAGCGGGATCGACGCCGGGCAAGTGACGGTTTTTGTCCAGCATACCAGCGCGAGCCTCGTGATCATGGAAAACGCGGACCCGTCGGCGCGGACGGATTTACATGCGTTTTTCGATCACCTCGTGCCGGAAGATTTGCCGTTTCTCGTCCACACCTACGAAGGCCCTGACGACAGTCCCAGCCATCTGCGAATGGCCCTGACCCGCACGAGCGAAGTCATCCCGATCATCGACGGGCGGATGGTATTGGGAACGTGGCAGGGCATTTACCTTTTTGAGCACCGGACCGCGCCGCACACGCGCCGAATCGCGATCTCGGTGGCGGGCGAATGATCCCTCACGCGGCGATGGAAACGTGGATTTCGCCGGATCCCATGCCGAAATGGTAGTCGCCGTAATACTTCCAGGTGCGGCCACAATCGGGACACGAGCCCTCACAACTCCCCGCATACCCGAAGTTGGTTTGCTTCAAAATCTGCCGATAGATCGGGCCGAAGTCGTGGAGGAGACCTTTTAGCACGATTTGACCCTCGTTGATCAAAACACCTTTCTCGGGCGGATAAAAATCAACGCAGTCGGAGTGGATCACGAATTCTCCGGCAAGGGAATGGCAGTGCTGACAGTCGATTCCATTTTCAGAAAATGCCGCTTCAACCCGGCCGGACCATTTTTCAAATTTGCTCACGCGCTGAGTGAACAGGAAATCATCCGGACGGGCAAGCCCGACAGGAAGCGCCGGATCCTTTCACTCTTCTACCAACGCTTCAGCCAACCACTCCTGCATGATTTCCAGGATCTCCGGATCAAATCTCCCCTCCCCTTTCCGGTCGCCATACAGAACCTGGTAACTTTCCCGGGCCGATTCGACGCGGTTGCTGAAGTGATCGAGGCCCGGGACGATCTTCGATTCAGCGCGATTTGGCGTTCCCTGATTCACAGCATCAACAATCCACGTCGTGCTCACTGGCACGCTGACGTGCCAGTCGAATTCACCCTTGATCGTGAAAACGCGTGGGCAATCCGGCCTTTCGCCGAGCTCCTTCCAGGCAGAAATCAAATTCCGGGCGCCGATCTGCTGGTAAAAAATCGAGGGCCGACCGGCCACGCTAAAATGCTCGTCGAGCCACAGGTCGAGGACAATTGAATCGGGAACCTTCTCTGCCTCCGCGATTTCACGCGCAGATTTTTTATCGATGACTAGATTTGTCCAGAACTGAATGTGACTGGGTAGTTCGGAATTGATCTCGGCAGGAGTATTCCCTTTCAGTTCCATCAGACGGCGGCGCTGGGCAACGACACCTTCCACCCAGTTGATGCAGGTCGTGCCATACACGATGATCGCAGCCGCCGATTCCTCTGCCACGACGAGCGGCGCCATGATCCCGCCCATGCTCAACCCGTAAATTCCCGTGCGGTTCTCATCGACAAAATCGAGGCCCTTCAATTTTCGCAGCGCGGCAATGTTACCGGCCAACTCGGTGTCGAAATCAATCAAGCGAAGCGGCCCACCCTCGCTGTCACCACAGCCCGGTCGTTCGACCCGCATTGTCACGAATCCGTTTTTGGCAAAGTGCTGCGCGATGCGGACAAATCCGATCGGTCTACCGAAGGGATCATCAACCGGGAAACAAGTCTGCCCACCCTGCAGCAGCAGGACTGCCGGAAACGGGCCGTCGCCCGGCGGTCGCGTGAGGATCGTCCGCTGACGGAAATCACCGTTTTTGAACGATCCATAAATCACCTCGTAACCGTCACCTTTTTCTTTCGGCCGATCCTTCAAGACAACTTGCACAGCCTTCTTCTCCCCCTCCCGCAAGAATCCGATTTTCACTTCATCGCCACCGCACTTTTCGCCGAGCAGCCTGAGAAAAGCGGCGTTGTCCGGCACGTCAATTTCATCGATTGAATGAATGACATCTCCCACCTGAAAACCAGCTGCTTTGGCGGAAGAATCAGGCAGGATTCGGATCAGTTTGACGCCGACTGAGGTAGATTTCTCCTCGGGCTCGAATTGTGCGCCGAAGAATCCCTGCCGGGGGAGCTTGGGTTGAGACAAACCTACGGATAGCGGAATCGTGAGCCAGATCAGAACAATCAAAGTGCGAATCGTCATTCTTCCTGCTCTCTTTTTGATTGCGTCAGTTCACCCCAAAATCGTCTCCACCTCACCCATTTCCAAAAACGTCCCCACCAGCGGCTGGCTCAAATCCTTCTGACTCTGCTGCCAGTTCGTGAAAACTCCGTCGTCGGTCCGGCACGTCGCGACATACCGGGAACAACCCGTCCCGTGCGGCGAAACGAAGAGTGGTCCGAGGCGGGAGATGCTCTGCACATTCGGAAAATCCGAATCGAATCCGACGGCGATGCCGCCGAGTTCTTCGCAGGACCAGCCGCGTGGGCGGGCCACGGCGGTGGGATTCTCGTCGAGCTGACGCAGGTTCTCGCAGCTGTCATAAAAATAGAGCGAAAGCGGCGGCAGATCGGCAAATGCCCCGACTTGCGGGACAGCAAGGCGCTCGGTGACACGGGCGGCTGCGATATCCCAGACGGGACCGCGGGAAAGCATGTCTTTCGTGACGAGTTTGTAGTCATCCGACCCGGAATTGCGGACGCGAATCGCGGTGCCGCTGCTCGACCAGGTAAACGGGTGGGTGCAGTAACCGAGGACAAGATCGCCATTCAAATCGAAAGTCCACGGATCCTTGCAATGCAGGCGGCCATAGTCGTCGTGGTCGTTCGGGACGATCTCTGTGATGCCTTCCGGGCTGAGATCCTGCACTTTGTCAGCAGAAATTCGGTCGATCGCCCACACGCCGGTGCCGGGTTTTTGGAAACTGGAAATATCATCGGGATACGAATTGTCTTTCTCAGTGGAAATGAACAACTCGATCGCTCCGTTCGGCATGATGTGGAGGGCCGTACCTTCGATCGAGACCACTCCGACACCATCGCATTCGACGTCCTGCTTGCTCCATGAATGAATTTTCTCGAATTCGCCATCCGGTGATTCACCCCGGAAAATCGCGCACTCTAACCCGCGGGCACCCGCTCCCGTTCCCGTCCGCGAATCGCCGTAGTTCCGGTAACGACCGCAGATCAGGAACGAGCCGTCGCCCGGGTCGCGAACGACATTCCCACCACCGAACCAAAAGCCGGTCGACCGGTCCTGCGGTTCGACGATGACGCGGGCTTTTTCCTGGTCCACCAGCGCCCGGGCGAGCGTGGTGAGTTTTTCCTCGTGAGCGGGAGAAAGGATGGGGTTCTCGGACATGGGCGGAATTTTGGGGAGAATTGGGACAATCGCAAAGAAAAAGGGACAGGTTTCGATTGAACAGGGTTGGTTCGGCAAATGTACCCTGTTGGTTCGTAGCAGGGGATTTTTTTTGAAACTTGGAACCAGCACGGGGGTTCGATTCTCCATGAACGGAACTCAATTTTTGGCGATCGTGACCGGCTTGTTGATTGGAACCACAACGGGATTCGCGCAGGGCGACAAAGGAAAAGGCAAGGGACAGCAGCAGGATCGGGGCGCGTTTCTCCGGCAGATGGACAAGAACAACGATGGAGCGATTTCAAAGGAGGAAGCCCCGCAGCAGGCGTGGAGTCGGCTGTCGGAGTTGGATCAAAATGAGGACGGGAAGGTCACGTTCGAGGAAATGCGGGCCGGAGCCCAGGCGATGGCGGGAAAAGGCGGCGGCAAAAACGAGGGAGCCAAGGGACGGCAGGGATTTGACCTGTTCGGGCGTTTCGACAAAAACAAGGACGGCAAGTTGACGGAATCGGAATTACCGGGCCAATTGTGGGAGCGGATCAAGCGGGCGGACCGGAATCAAGACGGGGCGATTGCAAAAAATGAGCTGCCTCAACCCGGCGAGGGTATGACAAATCAGCCGGGCGGAGATCGCGCCCGGGCGATGATGCAAAGCATGATGATGAACGGCGGTGGTCCGGGAGGCGCTGGACGTGTCGCGGGGCCGGCCGGCATTTTCGGGACATTTGACGAAAACGAGGACGGAAATCTGACTGAAGCCGAGGTTTCGGCGGACATGTGGGCGAAAATTTCGCAGTCCGACAAAGACGAAAACGGGCAGGTCAGCCGGGAAGAACTCGCTGCGATTTACAAGGAAGCCGGAATCAATACCACTCCGCAGCGTCGGCAGTTCCAGGGCCGATCGCGTCCCGGCTCCCAGTGAACCGGTTTCGGATTTACACCTGCTCAATCGTTCCGTCTAAGAAGGCGAAAAGCCCCGCGGGCGGACCCACGGGGCTTTCGTAGCACTTACTTCACGTTTCTCAAACCGCCTGTCGGCGGGTGTTGAATATTGCGTGTGAGGACAGAAATTCAGTCTTCGACTTCTTCTTCTTCCGAGGTGTTGATCGCAAGGCTTTCAGGAGAACGCATGCTCAACTTGACGGCTTTGCTCTTCACGGCAACGAGCTTCCACCAGGCGTCGGAGAGATCACCTTGAAGAGGCACGTCTTTGCTGTCGCGCAGTTGCTCGATTTCGTTGAGCAGCTTCCGGCTTTCGCCGTATGCGTTGCGCACGAGTTGTCCGTCGTCAGGCGAAAGGCGCCCTTCGCCGCCAGGCACTGTGGCCAGGTCAGCGCTGACCTTATTCGCTCCGTTGAGAATTTGGCGGGCTGCGGTTGAATCGGCGCTGGTGATTTTCGGACCAAAGGCTTCTACCGGGGCTTTCTTCGGTGCCGGAGGACCGGCGATTGGCTTGCTTCCACCGGTTTCGACGGGAGTCATGGTCAGAGTCCGAGTGCCGTTTTGATCGGCTCCGGTTGTGATTTCCATGACATCGGCGTCTTTCAATCCGGGAAGAACCAGAGGGGCCGCCTCAGGCTCGGGCGCGTCGTCGCGTCGTCCGAAAATTCGGAGTCCTTTGCGCTCTTTCGCATTTGCGATCGTGGCTGGATCCGGAGTGGAAGTAGTTTCGGGAGCAACGGGACGGGCCACGATGCTGGCTTTTCCGTGTCCAACATGATCTTCGGCCGGGTGGCTGACTGGCTGAATTCCGCCGGCGGGGTGGGTTTCGACCATCGGCATATTTTTCCACGGATCGCGGGTCATCGGCTTCTTGGTCACACCGGGATCGTGTGCATTGAGCACGACGGGAGTGATCAGCATCATGAGGTGCTGGCGGGATCTCTCGCGGCCTTTATTTTTGAAGGCGTAGCCGAGAATCGGGATCCGGCCGAGAACCGGCACGCCAGTGGCGCTTTCGGAAGTGGTGGCGCGGTCGAGACCGGAGATGGCGACAGTGTATCCGCTTTCGACGTTGATCGGCGCGGTGTAGACCCGCGAAGTCGCGATCGGGAACGGGTTTCCGTCAATTACTTCGGTGCCGACGATGTCGGAAACCGTCACGGAGACGTTCAAGAGCAGCTTGTTACCCGCCATGCGCTTGGGCAGGATGTTGATGACAGTGCCGATCGGCACGTATTCCACTGCCGAAGTGGTAGTCGCTCCGGCTCCGAGCGAAGCGCTCGAGTTGGAGGAAAGAACGGGCTGGTTGATAACCGAGCGGAAGGAAACCTCGCGGTTGTCCAGCGTGACCATCCTGGGATAGGACACAGTCCGGGAACGGCGATCATTGAAAAGGGCCCGCAAACGGAGATTCAGGGCTTCTTTCGAAAGAACCGCTGTCGGGAGAGTGTAATCAGCGATGCGGTCCAGGTTCACGAGGCTTTCGATCGGGTCGGTTTGACCGTCTGCTGGTCCGCTGAGACCGGCACCATATCCGCTTCCGAGAACGCCGGTCCAGTCAATCCCGAGTTCCCGGGAAGGATCTTTGTTCATTTCGATGAATTTCACTTCGACGGCGATCAGGGGCTGCGGCTGGTCAGCGGCGGCGAGGTAACCCTCGATCCACTGGTGCTGCTGCCGGGTGGCTACCACGTAGAGACTGTTGGAGTCGCTGTTCCAGATCACTTTGGCCTGGGAATCTGCGCCTTCTCCGCCTCCGGCGACTTCGCCGTTCGGAGTGCGCACCACCACGTCGGGCTGTCCCTGCAATCCGCTGAGCGCAAACTGGTTCACATTGTCGACCGACGCGGTCGGAGCGAACGTGGCCGATGTTCCGCGAGTTTGCAGATCGAGAATTCCGCGGATGTCGTCGAGAAGCCGGCTGGGCTCTGTGACGAAGAAATCCGGTGAACCCTGGAGGCTCAAACCGATCGAGCTCGCGCCGCTTCCGCCGCTGCTGCTTCCACCGGAAGATCCTCCGAGCGAACCCCCGCCCTGGTCGTTTTTGCGAACCAGTTCCTGGGAGTTGTAGTTGATTTCGTAAATGCGACCGACGAGTTCAGTGTCGTCTGCCGGGCGCAGGTACCAGATATCGTTCTCGAAGATCAGCGAAATGCCATTGGCTTTGCTGAGGGTTTCGAGAGCCGTGAACGGGCTGGCCGTGATCGAGAAAGTTACGATTCGGTCAGCACCGGTGGCGCCTTCCGGAAGTCCGAAGAAGGAAATTCCGGCATCCTCGGCCATGAGACGCATAATGTCGCCCAAAACGGCTTTGGAGAAGTTGTATTGACGCGGTGGAGCGCTGCGGAGGCGGTTTGCTGCATTTTCGTACGCGGGCGAATTAGGAACCGCGAGTTGGGTTCCCACTTGGGCCTGGCTGAACGAAGAAAGCGCGCAAAGCGCAGTCGCGAACGCAATAAGAGAGGCGTGAAGTTTGATTTTCATTGCTATTGTTTGATAATTACAATAACTATCATAATTCACAAAATTTAAATATCAACTAAAACTTTTAGAAAAATTAATAAATTGTTGTTGAGTGCTGATTGTTTTTATGATAATTTTAACTAATCACAAAAATTTGACCCTATTTTACACTGAACCTTTCACACGGTGAACGCGATTCTTACATCTCCCCAAACAGCTACTCATGGGCGCCGCACTCTCGGTTTCGGTCCGATCGAGAACTTTGGTGTTGTGAAACAGGGCCTGCTTTATCCCCGGAGCTGGAGAAACGAACCGACAGGGTTCGTTCTCCAAACCAACCCGGTTGCTTCGAAAACCGGAAACTTTTCAAATCTGCAAACCAACTAACTAACCTGAATAGCCATGGAAGGAATTGACGAAAGAAGTGCCCTGGGAAACCGGATTTTGCACCTCGCCCAGACATACAACATCAGTGACTTTTACATCACTCCGTGGGAGCAACTGATTTTCCGTCGAAACGGCGAGATGCATTTCGATTCCTTCGTGTTCCAGCCCGAACAGGCTCTCGAAGTGAAACCGGGCACAGAAGATTACGCCTGGCAGCTTGGGCCGCTCCGTTTCCGTGTCAACAAACTGGTCACTCGCGGCC
>JABDJT010000368.1 GCA_013003335.1 Verrucomicrobiales bacterium
ACCTACGGCGGCATGGGTCGTCACGGTGGAGGCGCTTTCTCCGGAAAAGATCCGTCGAAAGTCGATCGCTCAGCAGCCTACATGGCCCGTTGGGTCGCGAAAAACGTCGTCGCAGCCGGTCTCGCAGGGAAATGCGAACTCCAGCTCGCCTATGCGATCGGTTACCCGCATCCCGTTTCCGTTCACGTTGACACCTTCGGCACAAACCAGGTCGACGAAGCGAAAATCGTCGAGGCGGTGAAAGAAGTCTTCTCATTCAAGCCGGCAGACATCATCACCCAGCTCGATCTCCTTCGCCCGATTTACAGCCACACCACGAACTACGGTCACTTTGGTCGCGAAGATAATCTCGACGCGCTGACTTGGGAGAAAACGAACAAGGTCGATGATCTGAAATCGGCGGCAGGAGCGTAAAACGATTTCTACGAATCAATAGGGTTGGTTCATCGAACAGACCCTGTTGGTTCGTGAACAAGGAGAAACGGCATCCCTGCCGTTTACCAAAGTCACGGAACGAATCAAATGAACGGCAAGGATGCCGTTCCTCCTTGGGAAAATTTCAAACAAAAACAACAAGATGAGTGAATTCACAGATTACAAAGTAGCGGACATCAGTCTCGCCGATTGGGGCCGGAAGGAAATTTCCGTGGCTGAACATGAAATGCCGGGCCTGATGGCGACGCGCGAAAAATACGCGGCTGAAAAACCGCTCGATGGGGTCCGTATCATGGGCTCGCTGCACATGACGATTCAGACAGCGGTTTTGATCGAAACGCTGGTCGAGCTCGGCGCGGATGTGCGCTGGTGTTCGTGCAATATTTTCTCGACGCAGGATCACGCCGCAGCGGCGATCGCGGCGGCTGGTGTGCCGGTTTTTGCCTGGAAAGGCGAGACGCTGGAGGAATACTGGGATTGCACGCTGTCTGCGCTGACCTGGCCGGATGGAAGTGGTCCTGAGCTGATCGTCGATGACGGCGGGGACGCAACCCTCCTCATTCACAAAGGTGCCGAGCTGGAAGAAGGCGCGGACTGGGTGAACACCCCGAGCGAGAGCGAGGAAGAGCAAGTCATCAAGGATTTGCTGAAAAAGGTTCACGCGGATTCGAAGAACAAGTGGACGAATTATTTCAAAGACTGGAAGGGTGTTTCGGAAGAGACAACGACTGGTGTGCACCGCCTTTATCAGATGGCGGAAACCGGTTCGCTTCGCGTGCCGGCGATCAACGTGAACGATTCGGTGACGAAGTCGAAATTCGACAACCTGTATGGTTGCCGCGAATCGCTCGTGGACGGCATCAAGCGCGCTACGGACGTGATGATTTCCGGAAAAGTCGGAGTCGTTTGCGGATACGGCGATGTGGGCAAAGGCTGTGCCCAGGCGCTTCGCGCGCAGGGTGCTCAGGTGGTCGTCACGGAGGTCGATCCCATCTGTGCATTGCAGGCAGCCATGGAAGGCTTCCGCGTATTGACGATCGAAGACACACTCGGCTGGGGCGATATTTACGTTACCACGACGGGGAACAAGGACATCATTCGCTACGAGCACATGGAGAAAATGAATGATCAGGCGATCGTTTGTAACATCGGTCACTTCGACAACGAAATCGAAGTCGCCAAGCTGAACGAAGCTGACGGCGTGGTTCGGGAAGAGATCAAGCCACAGGTGGATCGCTACACGTTCCCGGACGGAAAGCAGATTTTCATGCTGGCCGAAGGTCGTCTCGTGAATCTCGGTTGCGCGACCGGTCACCCGAGTTTTGTGATGTCAAACAGCTTCACCAACCAGACATTGGCGCAGATCGATTTGTGGAGAAACCGCGAAACGAACAAGCCGGGCGTGACGGTTCTTTCCAAAGAACTCGATGAGGAAGTCGCTCGACTTCACCTCGACAAAATCGGAGCGAAGTTGACGAAGTTGAGTCAGGAGCAGGCGGATTACATCGGCGTGAAGCCGGAAGGTCCGTACAAGCCGGAGCATTACCGGTATTGAGGCGCGCTGGCTTTCCGGTCAAAAAAAAACCGACGATCAGCCTGAAAGGCGAGCAAGACGATTTATTTTCGTTGCCAATACTCACTGGCAATGAAAGAGTTACCTGTTTCACGAGTCTTCCGTTGCGTCTTTTTCGAAAAAAACTTCGAAAAACCTGTGACTTTTTATAACGAACTACGCTCTATAATCGTTGAAACAAATAGGGCTAACATCGTCGCTTCATGCGCGGTGATATCCCACGTTTTAAAATTTGCCCGCAAGGGCATTAGCTGCTGACGTCGTGGTCATGCTCCACGGTTCCTCCAAACGCGGCGTCAGCAGCACTTTCCCCTCCCTTTTCGATCGACGGAGAAATTTTGGGAATTTTCCCTGAAATACCGTCACATCCCACGGTGAGGTAACAAACTTTCCTGATTACTTCCCTCATATCCCCAGGAAGCCCGGGTTTTTGCGCAAGCAAAACCCGGGTTTCTTACGTTCAGGCCAATGCCTGAACCGTTCTTTCGGTCGCTCCGCGATGCCGATTCATGGCGATTTGCCCCCGTTTTGCCATTTCCGCTGCAGCATTTTGATTTTCCAGCAGTTGTCGAATCGAACGGGTCAACTCCGCTGGATCAGCTGATTCCAATTGCACGATTCCTTTCGCTTCTACCAAGTCAGTCATCACACCCGCAAAATTCTGCATGTTCGGCCCGACGATGACCGGCTTTCCGGCCATGACCGGTTCCACGGGATTTTGACCACCAATCCCGATGAAACTTTTCCCGATCACCACCACATCGGCCAGGTAAAACCAGGCTCGCAGCTCTCCGGTCGTATTTGCGATCAAACAGGGTTCGTTTGACGAATCAGCCCTGTTGATTCGTTTCCTGAGGATTGAACCAATGCCAGCCGAATTGAGTTCGTCGACAATTTCGCCGGCCCGCTCAGCATGACGTGGCACGATTACCAGGGCCAGCTTCTCAAAATTCTCATTTGTTTTCAGATCCTTCCAGATTTTTGCAATCAGCTGTTCTTCTCCAGCATGAGTGCTTCCGGCCAAAAGGATTGGCTGTCCCTCCTTCACACCCTGCTCCTGCAGCCAAGCTCGTAACTCGGCGATCTGATCAGTCGGCTTGTCGCTGATGTCCTCGTCAAATTTTACGCTGCCCGTCACCGCAATTTTTTCCCGGGTCACTCCGAGGCTCGTCCACCGCCCGACGTCGCTTGCAAACGGAACGCATACCCGATCCACCATTTGGAAGACCGGGCGAACCAGGTTTCGAAATTGGTGGTATCGCTTCTCGGACCGCGGCGACAAGCGCGCATTCGCCAGGGAAATCGGAACACCCCGTTTCTGCACCTGGCGGACCAGGTTCGGCCAAACTTCCGCTTCAACAAGAATCAATTTCTCAGGCTGAATTTTGCGAATCGCGCTTGCTGTGATCCATGGTAAATCAACCGGATTGTGAATCACGGTGACCGTATCAGAGTTTGCGAACTTCTCGTCGGCCAACGCAAATCCAGTCGTCGTGGTCGTCGAGAGAACGATGGGGCGGGAAACATCGGATTCCTGAATCGACTGAATCAGTTTGTGGGCGACCAGAATTTCGCCCACGGAGACTGCGTGAATCCAGAAATTGCCTTCACGGGCGAGACGGGATTTGGTTTCCGGCTGATACAGTCCAAATCGCTGCCGGAAATTTCGCACAAGCCCCCCCCGGCGAATTCCCTTGATCAAAAACGACGGAAAGCCCAGCAGCAGCACAAACGGCAGCAGCAAATTGTAGATGAACAGGACAAGCGATTGGGGCATCGGGGAAGCAGGTTGCGGGCGGCGTCAGATTTTTCAAGCACGTGTGAAAAAACTGATTCGGGTGTCTCCATAGGTTTTTTCCCTCACCAATGTCCACAAAGCTGTCTCCGGGACTGGCTCGCGAGCGAGTGATTCAAGAACGAAAATGCCATCTGAATTCAAAATTTCGGCCAGGTTTTCATCATGGAGCAAAGCGTTTAAGTTTTCCGCCTTTTCTTCGTCACGAGCATAGGGCGGGTCCGCAAACACAAGGTCGAACCCGGTTTTCGATCCAGCTCCCGCGAGGAATTTTCGGACTGTTCCATGACGCACCAACGCTTCCGGACCCGTCAAGTTTGCTCTTTCGAGATTCGACCGGATTGACTGGCAGGCCGCACGGTTTTCTTCCACAAAGGCGACCGAAGTTGCGCCGCGGCTGAGTGCTTCAATCCCGAGGGATCCAGAACCGGCAAACAAATCGAGAACGTCTGCATCGATCACTAGATCGCCGAGGGAGGAGAAAATCGCTTCGCGAACACGATCGGTCGTTGGCCGGGCGATCACGTTTTTCGGAGCGACGATTGGAATTCCGCCCGATTTGCCTGCAATCACTCGCATGAGAAAAAACGAATCAACAGGGTCGGTTCATCAGTTCAACCCTGTTGGATCAAAACCCGACACTTGTCAGTTGTTTAAATTTGGAAGCGGGACGCCCAGTTTTTTGCGCTCCTCATCCACCTTGGAAACGGCCCGGGTTAATTCCTGGTATTTTTGAAGTGCGTTGCTGGTCTGCCGGTTCCGTATAGAAAGGACTTCTTCGAGTTGCTCCACCATGTCATCGATCCGTCGGAGATACTCCCGTGTTTCGTCCGGACTGTCTTTTCGGATATCACGCAGCGAGTCCTTTGCTTCGTCGAAAAGGTCATCCCTATCCCTGCTTACACCGCCCCCGCCATTCATCCAGCGGCCATACACGTCATGGAGGGGTTTCAGGACCTTGTCGACTTCGGTCACCGTTTTCCGGATCTGCATTTCCGGCGAATCGGCTGC
>JABDJT010000394.1 GCA_013003335.1 Verrucomicrobiales bacterium
GGCGGGGATATCGAGAACTCCCTCCGGCCAAACGGTGCCACCCAGCGTAAATGCTTCCGGTTTGTCGCCTTCGTACCATTCCGGCAATTCCACCTTGGCCAAAACAAAGCCGGTCGAAACCGTCAGCAGGATCACTGCATGCAGAAACGGTCGAACTGGAGAAAATCGAGTCATGAAAACGACAGAATCAACGCAGGGCTCCGTTCGGCAGAAGGGGCGGCAATTCCGTGGACGGGGTCGGTCGGTGCTGAACGGGTTCCGGCGCAGGTGACGGCTCCGGCACGGGACCAGTCGCCTCGGGAACCGGTCCGGGATGCGGCGGAAGCTCCAGCAAGTTCGGCACTTCGACGGTTGCCGGCCTCGGTTCGTAGCGCCGCTTTTTCAATTGGCGGGCCCGTTTGCTCAAGACCCGGCCCAGTTTTTTGAACAAAACGCAAAGCGCGCGGCCATGATCGCCGTTGACCAGGTAGGGGCGCGCCGCCTGCAGCACGCGGTAGGCATCTTCTTCGGTGAGAAGAAATTCCGCGAAGTATCCCAGCGAAAACCCGATCTGCTTGTGATTCAGATCCAGGATCACGAGAAAGGCATTCTCGTTCGGGCGGGCAAATTCGGCGCCTTTCACCGTGGCGTGATTCACCAGCCAGAATCCAAGCTGGGTGACCTGGTCCGGCTGATTCAGGGCATCGAGGTAGGTGCAAAACAGGACCTGGGGAAATCGCGCCTGAAGGCTGTCCAGCGTATCTTCCAGCTCATCACGATCCCGCTTTCGCAGGCAGTGCGCGGCATCCTGTACCCGACTCATCTGAACGCCGTTTGCTCCGAAAATCTCACGGGCGTCCACGATCGAAAATCCGCACGAATAACACGTGTCGGCCTCGTGATCGACGGGACGCGAGCATTTGGGGCATTTCATCTTCCGATAGGACAGGACAGCAATGGGAATTACTTAACATTTCTATAATATTTACAAATGCTAGGTGCGTCAACTCTTTTGAATCCCCTGTATATTTTGACCCGATTCCGTTTGATCGTTGTCTGAAATTATCCGATACGGTAAGGTTCGTCTCCCATGTCACAGGTTGCCTCCAATGGTTCGTCCGGCTCCCCCGTCCGCATAGCCGGCACGGGCAGTTATCTGCCCGAGAAAATTCTCACCAATGAGGACCTCGAAAAACTGGTCGAAACCTCGGACGAATGGATCACCAGCCGGACCGGGATCAAGCAGCGCCGCGTCGCAGCGGAGGGGGAACTGACCAGTCATATGGCTGCCAAGGCCGGGGAGAAAGCGCTGGAACAGGCAGGCATCGACGGTGCGGATGTCGAACTGATCATCGTCAGCACGATCACACCCGACACCCTCACTCCCGCCACCGCCTGCTACGTCCAGCAGCACATCGGAGCCCTCAAGTCCGTGGCCTTCGATGTTTCGGCTGCCTGCTCCGGATTTCTCTACGCCCTCGAAATTGCCCGGCACAGCATCGGGTCCGGCGCGTTCAACAACGCTTTAATCATCGGCGCGGAAAAACTGTCCGCTTTCGTAAACTGGACCGACCGCAATACCTGCGTGCTGTTTGGCGACGGAGCCGGCGCGGCCGTCCTGACCCGCTCGGAAAACGGCGACGGCAGGATTCTCTCTTCCCGCCTTGGCACCGACGGTGCCCAGGCCGAGCTGCTGAACATTCCCGGTGGCGGATCCGCCTGCCCGATCACGCCGGAGAACGCCGACCAGAATCTCGCTTCGCTTGCCATGCAGGGACGCGAAGTTTTCAAACACGCCGTCAACGCCATGAAACGGGCCGCCGAGGACGCCATCGAAAGCGCCGGCCTGACGGCAGCCGACATCAAGCTCGTCATTCCCCACCAGGCCAACATCCGGATCATCGATGCCATCGTCGACCGCCTCGAAGTGCCTTCGGAAAACGTCTTTATCAACGTCGACAAATACGGCAACACTTCCGCCGCCGCCGTCGCCATCGCCCTGGACGAAGCCCATCGACAGGGTCGCATCGAAAAAGGCGACAAGGTTCTCCTCGTCGCCTTCGGAGCCGGGCTCACCTGGGCCAGCGCGGTGGTCGAGTGGTGAAAATAGAGAGAGGAATCTGACGAACCAATAGGGTGGGTTTGGCAGGTGAACCCTGTAGATTCGATGGGCGAAACGGAAAAAACTGAGCAGGCCGAAATTTCAGAAGCGCCGAAAACGCGCCAGAGTTCTGAAGATCATACATGCGACTTCGAGCGGAAGCTGCCTGACCCGGAGAAAGAAGGTGTTTCAAAGTACGCAGATGAAGTGCGCCAACTGATCTGCCATGAAGGCAACTTGATGAATCACCGGTTCCAGTGGTTCGCCCTCCTGACGGGTCTGCTTTTTGCATCATTCGGACTGCTGTGGGAGTTTCGGGCCTCCACCCACAACATCCTTGTCATTGTATCCATTTTAGGGATTCTCGTTTCTGGCTCTTCGTGGGCTGCTGCCTACCTGGGGGACCGGGCCTGCGTCCGATTGGAAAACTCCTACGCCAGGATGCTGCTACCTGATTTCTGCCCCGAGTGTATTCAAGATCAAATCCCTCCTGTCATCGGATTGACTGAAACCAAAATCTGGAAGCACGTCCTGCCCTGGCGAATTCTATTTCCAATCTTCATCTTGGCGTGGATTGGCATTCTCCTGATTCTCTTGTCAACACCACTCCCCTTATCGACATCACTCCCCGATCCCGCCCCCTGAATTCTCTGGACGGCATGACTTTCCCGCCTAACTTTGGGGCCTGATGAAAAGACATATTCTCTTCGGCATCGGGGCAACTTTCAGCCTCGCCTTTGCCGCCATCGCGCAGGACGCGGTGCCTGATCACACGCTGGATGAATTCAAGCTCGGCGAGCATGTTTCCGGCGATAAAGTCGACCTTTCCAAAGCGAAAGGGAAAGTCGTGACCATCGAATACTGGGGAACGAGGTGAGGACCGTGCATCGGTGCAATTCCCCATCTGGTTCAGATGGACAAGAAGTATAAGAAAAAAGGTCTCGTTGTCGTCGCCCCGGAAGTCCAGGGCAGCCCGAAAGAGTCGATCGAAAAACTCGTCGAAGAGGAGAAGATGGCGTACACCGTCACCTCCGGAATTTCCGGCCCCAGTCTCGGGAGAGGGATTCCCCGCACTGCGGTTTTCGATACCAAGGGCAAACTCATTTACGTCGGCCACCCCATGGCCCGGGAAACCGAGAAAGCCATCAAGGATGCGCTGAAAGACGTCGAGGAGTCCGGTGATGATTCGAGCGGTCTCACGTCACGCAAGCAGGATCTCGTCGCCAAGCGCGGCTGGACCAATGCCGAGGGCAAAACGATCGAGGCCACCCTGGTCGAAGTCGTCGGGACCACCGGTCATTTCAAATTCCCCAACGGTCGGAAATTTGAATACGACATCACCAAGCTTTCCGCCGACGATCAGGAACTGATCAAGAAGGCGCAGGAAGCCCCGGCGGGCGACGAATAATTCGTCGGCCAACCGATTTTCCAGGCAGCCGCACCGGAGCAATCCGGCGCGGCTGTTTTGTTTTTGTGTAGCACGGGTTTTCCAACCCGTGTTTCCCATTCCCATGAATCTTGACACGGGTTGGAAAACCCGTGCTACGGCGCGACTGTTAGGCTTGAATCATCAGCTCGGTTTTCCTACCCTGCCGGAATGAACCGCATTGTTTGGGCGGTGGTCGCCTGCCTGCTCCCTGCCACCGCCGCCGTGTCCCAAACCGATTTCAACCGCTGGGCGGATTTTTATGACGCCGTCAAAAAAGATCTCCGCAGCGAATCGGTCGCAACCCAGGTCGCCGCGATCGCGAAATTTGAATCCGAGGATTACGACAAATCGGCCGAGTTTCTCGTCAAACTGATTCAGAAAAACCGCTCCGAGCCGGCAGTGCTGCGAAAAGCCGCCGAGGTGCTGGCCGGATTCAAAAACGAACGCGCCGCGCGAATGCTCGAGGACACCGTGAAACGAAATCCGGGCGGCGACTTCTTTCTCCTGCTCGCCTATCTCCTGAAAAAAACCGATGACGGACCGGCCGTCGCCTTGAAAGCCCTCGAATCCGCCCGCTCCCCCGGCCTCCAGAAAATCGCCATCGAAGGCCTCGCCCTGCAGGATTCGCTCGATCCCTCGATGGTGCAGAAATTAATCGGGTATCTCGACGAAAAGCACTACCACTCGGTCCGCAAAGCCTCCGCCGACGCCCTCGGCCGGATTGCCGCAAAGGAACAAGTCGTGCCGCTCATCCAGGCGTTGAATGACAAGGTGATTGGCGATCGCGCGCGCGATGCCCTGCTGCGGCTCACCGGCGAGCAGCACTGGCGCGACACCGCCGCCTGGCAGGAATGGTGGAAGGCAAACGCCGCCACGTTTGCCCCGCAGCCGATGGCGGACGCCGATTTCGAAACCCTCCACGCGAAGCTGATGGAGGAAAAAGGCGACAACGCCATGGCGGTCGAATTTTACGAGCGCGAGATCACCGGAAAAAACATCGTCTTCCTGCTCGATCGAAGCGGCAGCATGTCCACCAACACGCCCGAGAGCGGGATTTCGCGGATGGAAAAGCTGAAATCCGAGCTCGGTTTCGTGCTCGACCGACTCGACGAAGGTTACTCGATCGGATTCGTGATGTTCCCCATGGACACCTTCCCGACCCGCGGGATCGACAAGATGGACGACCGGTTTCGCAAAAAAGCCCAAAAATACGTCGAAGGTCTCGCCCCGACCGGCAGCACGCCCCTCGGCCAAGCCGTCGAGCATGCCTATTCGAAAATCGTTCCCAAGGAAAACGTCGACACCATTTACCTCCTCAGCGACGGCGCCCCCTCCGACGTGCAGAGCGACGAATTGCTCCAGATGATCGTCGGCTACACCGACCGCTACGGCGTCACCGTCAACACCATCAGCATCGGCACCAATTCCCAGCTTCTGCAGGACGTCGCGAAAGTGACCGGTGGGCAGTATTGGGAAGCGCAGTGACTGCGATCCGCGTAGAACCAAAACCCAAAATCGCGAGTCATCCTGAGGAGCGAAGCGATTCGAAGGACCCCTCACGGAGCGAGCGGGCATCGGACGTTTCCAATCGGCGAATGAA
>JABDJT010000409.1 GCA_013003335.1 Verrucomicrobiales bacterium
CATCCGGCTTCAGCGAGAGCATCGTCGGAAGCGGCAGATTGGGTTCGTCGGTGCTGAGATATTCGGAAACGACGGTCTGCAGGCCGGTCAAAATCAGCTTGTCACAGCGAAGGGCGCGGAAAAACGGTTCCTTTTTCAAACCGGCCACGAGATCGGCCCGCCCGGCGATGATGCCCGCCTGCGGTCCGCCAAACAGCTTATCGCCGCTGACACAGACGAGATCCACCCCGCGTTTCAGCACTTCTGCGGCTGTCGGTTCGTGCGGAATCGGCGCGAGTTGATCCGTCTGCACCATCGCTCCACTGCCAAGGTCTTCGACGACAGGAATACCGTGTTTTTTGCCGAGTTCGACGAGTTCCTCAGTCGACGGTTCATCAACAAATCCGTCCATCCAGAAATTCGAGCGGTGCACTTTCAGAAGCATCCCGGTGTTCGGCCCGATCGCTTTTTCGTAATCCGCCAGCGAAGTTTTATTCGTCGCGCCGACCTCGCGGAGTTTCGCGCCGCTCGTTTCCATGATCTCCGGAACGCGAAATCCGCCGCCGATTTCGACGAGTTCGCCTCGCGAAATGACGACCTCGTTTTTCTCGCCATTTGCCAGGTAGCGGAGGATCAAGATCAGTGCCGACGCGCAGTTGTTCACGACCGTGGCCGCCTCGGATTCGCAGAGCAGTCGCAGGCTGCGTTCGAGAAACCCGCCGCGCGGACCGCGTTCGCCGGTGTCGAGATTCAGCTCGATGTTGTTGTAGAAACGGCCCGAATCCGCGATGCGCGTGATGGTTTCCGCGCTCATCGGCGAGCGCCCGAGATTTGTGTGAATGATCACGCCGGTGCCGTTGATGACCGGGTGAATCCGCGAACGGTGGAGCGAAACCAGTTTTTCGCGAATCCCGGACACGATTTCGTCAAAATCCGCCACTTCCGTATCTCCGTTTTTCACCGTATCTCGCAGCGAATCGATTTCTTCGCGGACCGTTTCGGCAATCAGCGGACGCGGGACGGCGGGCAGTTCGTCGCCGGATTCGAGAGCGTGCAGCACTTTTTCGACGGCCGGTATTTTGGCGAATGGATTGTCAGCCATGAACGCAAAATCTACACCGTCACACCGTTTTCGCGAAAACGAATCAACAGGGTTGGTTCATCATACCAACCCTGTTGGTTCGTGACTCCTCCCGAATCCCGAAAATCTTTCCGGCTCGATTTTCCCGCGATAAAGCGGCTGACGAATTGCGTTGAACCTGTCAGTTTTGGGTCATGAAAAAGACGTGCTGCTTCCTGATCTTCCTGGCCACCGGATTCACCTGTGCCGACGACTGGCCCCAATGGCGCGGAGTAAACCGCGACGCGCACTCCGCCGAGACCGGACTTCTGAAAGAATGGCCGGAGGGCGGGCCCAAGATAAAATGGCAGGTGGAAACGGTCGGCGTCGGATATTCATCGGTGTCGGTTTCCGATGGAAAAATTTATACGATGGGTGACCTCGCCGGGATCGAGCACATCATCGCGCTCGACGAGAAGACAGGTAAAAAACTCTGGGCAGTTCAACCGGATCCGGTGGCACAAAGGCTCGATCAGGAGGTAGAGGAAAAATTCAGCCAGTTCGACAAAGACGACGACGGCAAGTTGTCGGAAATCGAGGCCCTGGAGGGAATGGGAAGCCGGGCGCTCGACAGTGACACACCGGGCGATGGCGATCCCGCAAAGATCGCTGCCGATCGTGCTGCTCTTTATCTTTCCACCTGGGATTCGAACGGCGACGGGAAACTGGACCCCGCGGAAATCCCCCGCCGCCTCGACCGCAAAGCCGGCGAGATTGACAGCCAGTCCGGCGGCCGGACGGAGATCAATTCCATCGCAAAGGCACGGGCGGAAATGACGCTCAAGGCACTCGACAAGGACGGCGACGAAAAAATCAGCCGGGACGAGGCGAATTCGAACAGTTTTGGACGGTATTTCGGCAACATCGACAACAATGCGAACAAGGACCAGTTTGTGACGGTGGAGGAGATGCAGCCGGTATTTGCGAAAGGCGAACGTGGCAAGGACGGCTTGCTGACGAAGGATGAAATCGCCGGATATTTTGAGAAACGGTATCCGGGAGAGGACGGGATCCTGACAAAAGAAGACTTCAAAGGATCGATAGGTGGATACCGGAACGGGATGGGTGACGGTCCGCGCGGCACTCCACTGGTCGAGGGAAACATGGTTTATGTCGAAGGTGGAAACGGTGACGTCGCCTGCCTCGCGGCGGCCACCGGTTCGACTGTCTGGCATGTGAACCTGGTAGCGGATTTTGGTGGCGGACGTCCCGGCTGGGGCTATTCCGAATCGCCGCTGATCGTCGGTGATGTGATGTACGTCACGCCGGGCGGGAACCAGGGAACGCTGCTTTCGTTGAAAAAATCGGACGGCTCACCTGTTTGGCAGAGCGAAGGGACCACGCAACGCGCGCATTATTCTTCCCCGGTTTTCGCCGAGATCGCCGGGAAGAAGCAGATCGTGCAATTCGGGAACAAGAGCACCTTCGGAGTGGCACAGGACACGGGCGAATTGTTGTGGGAATACAGCAACGCGGCGAATGGAACTGCGAATTGTTCGACCCCGATCGTCGACGGAGATCTCGTCCTGGCCTCCAGCGCGTACGGAACGGGTGGTGGAGTCGCGAAGATTTCGAATGAAGGCGATGGGCAAAAAGCGGAGGAGGTCTGGTTCGAGAAAGCTTTGCAAAGCCATCACGGTGGGCTGGTGAAAGTCGGCGATCACGTCTACGGCTTCGGTTCGGGCGGCTTGATCTGCATCGATTTCAAAACCGGTGAAATTGCGTGGCAGGATCGCAGCGTCGGCAAGGGGTCCGTGATTTACGCCGACGGTCACCTTTACTGCCTCGGGGAAAATCATAAGGTGGCGCTGGTGGAAGCCACGCCGACCGGTTACGTCGAAAAGGGCCGTTTTGAAATCGAATCACGGGGCCGTCCCAGCTGGGCGCATCCGGTGATCGCGAATGGCGTTTTATTCATCCGCGACCAGCACGTCTTGACGGCGTACGATGTGAAGGCGAATTAATTCGGGTGCGACTTTTGAAACGAAACTGGCCGTGGGGCCTCGCCCTCCTGGGCCTGGTGCTCACGTTCTTTTTTTCAATCCGGAGCTGGAGCAAGACAGATTTTTTCGTCGGGAAGTTCGGATCGGACGGCCCATACCTGATGGCGTTCACGATTTGCTCCTGCATCCGGTTCGACCTGACAGAAACCGGATCCTCTTTTTCCGTCGCAGATCAGGATGTCGGCCCGTCCGACACTGGCTGGACTTCGATTCCTTTAAATGACGAGGAAAGAAGATCCGAGGTTTGGTTTGGGCGGATGTTCGAAAACTCGGGTTCAGATACGATTTTCTTCAGCCTGCCGATTTGGCTGGCCCTCGTCCCGTTTTACATTCCGCTCGTTTTCTGGCTGGCTCACAAACGAATGAACAGGGTCTGATTGTCGATCGAACCCTGTTGATCCGATTCCGCTTCACGCCGCCGCTTCGGCGACATTGCCGGTCGCCAGCTGCATCACGGCCTCCTCGCTTAACTGCTCGCGGGACAGTTCACCGGTAATGCGGCCTTCGTGCATCACCAGTGTGCGATCGGACATCCCAAGAACTTCCTCCATTTCGCTGGAGACGAAGAGAATCCCGACGCCGTTGCGGACCAGTTCCTCCATCGAGGTATAAATTTCCTGTTTCGCACCCACGTCAATTCCACGGGTCGGCTCGTCGAGCAGAAGAATTTTCGGGTGCATCGCGAGCCATTTTCCGAGCACGACTTTCTGCTGGTTCCCACCGGATAAATATCGAACAATTTGAGCGGCGCTCGGTGTTTTGACCCGCATTTTTTCGATCATCTCATCCGAAATCCGGTTCTCGGCAGATTGATTGCGAAAGCCGTTTTTGGCGTCCCGCTTCAGGGCGGACAGACTCATGTTTTCGGAAACGGCCATCTCCAAGATCAATCCCTGCTGCTTTCGATCCTCCGGCGCAAGGGCAATGCCGGCACGAATGGCATCCAGGGGCGATTGAATACTGACCGGTTCACCAGCCACGGAAATCTCACCCTCAAGAGCCGGCGTGACGCCGAAAATAGTCTGCAGCAATTCAGTCCGGCCCGCTCCGACGAGCCCGGCCATGCCCACGATCTCCCCTGCCCGAACCTCGAAATCGATACCATGAACCGGGTGAAAGGGTGTTTTCAAACCGGACACCTTTAGAGCGGCTTCGCCTGGCTGATGGGGTTCGTGGGGGAAGTACTGGGACAAATCACGACCGACCATCAGGCTAACCATCCTATCGTGATTGATCTCGCTGCGGTCGAGATCGCCGGCGTTTTCGCCGTCACGGAGGACCGTCACGCGATCGGACAATTCTTTCACTTCCCCGAGCCGGTGGGAAATGTAAATCACGCTGACTCCCCGTTCGCGAAGACCTTTTACAACTGCAAACAGCGATTCGGTTTCCTTTGCCGACAGACTGCTGGTTGGCTCATCCATGATCAAAACCCGCGCGTCAATGGACAGTGCTTTTGCGATTTCGACCATCTGTTGACGCCCGATCGTTAACTCTTCGACCAATGTATTCGGGTCGACGTCGAGGCCGACAAGTTCAAGAAATTGACGCGATTCTTCCTCGATTCTCCGTTCATCGATTAGTCCTCCCTTTTTCGGCTCGCGCCCGAGAAAGATATTCGCACCGACGCTGAGGTTTCCTGCGAGATTCAATTCCTGGTGAATCAGCGCAATCCCTCGATCCAACGCATCCTGCACGGAATGTATTTCTACAGGCTGACCGTCCACCCGGATTTCGCCACCCGGATCGGGGGGCTGTACACCTGCGAGAATTTTCATCAGGGTGCTTTTCCCGGCTCCGTTTTCCCCGATGAGAGAAAGGACCTCACCTTCATCCAGCTCCAGGCTGACACCATTGAGGGCGACGACACCGGGAAATGTCTTGGTGATATTTGAAACCTCGAGGATCGGCATGACGAATCCGATTCAACAGGGTTTGCCCGGAAAATCAACCCTGTTGGCTGATGTCCGATTGCGCCTGAAGCCTGGCCAAGACGCGTGTCACCACATTGACGAGTTCGTGCGGCGGATAAGGTTTCGGCAGAACATCATTGAATCCGAACCGGCGGGGATCGGACATTGCCGGGGCATCCGAGTAGCCGCTGGAAACGATCGCCGTCACATCCGGGTCGAGCCGGCGCAGTGCGCGGATCGTTTCAATTCCGCCGACCCCGTCTTCGATCGTGAGATCACAAATGACGAGATCGAAGGGCTGCTCGGAATCACGCGCGTCGCGGTAGGCGAAAATGGTATCCCGGCCGTTGGCGGTTTCGACGACATCGTGCCCGGCGCGGTCGAGGGTGACGCGCATGAGGCGGCTGATGGACGGTTCGTCTTCCAGGATCAAAATTCGCGCGGCAGGAACGGTTTCCGGATCCGGGGCACTGTCGAATTCAGGTTGGGGAAGTTCGTCGTCCGTCGGCTTGAATGGAGCGGACAGCGGCATGCAGAACGCGGCGATGGTTCCTTTTTCGACTTTGGATTGCAGGGCGATGAATCCGTCGTGCGCCTTGGCGATGGATTCGCAAACAGTCAGCCCGATCCCGGTGGCGTTGTTTTTCCCGCGCGTGGTGAAATACGGTTCGAAGGCGCGGTCGAGCGTTTCGCTGTCCATTCCGTGGCCGGTGTCGATCACCTCGATCAACAGGTGCTGTTGTTCGGTCACGCCGATTTCATCCGCCCGGAGTCGCTGGACTTCACCGGCGTCGATCAGTCCGCATCGGACGATCAGCACACCGCCGTCGGTCATGGCTTCCTCCGCATTGGCGACGAGATTTTCGATCAGGCGGCGGACCTGGGATTCATCGAGATACGCTTTCAGTTCCGCATCGCCACACTGGAACTGGTAACGGACATCAGGATGCTCGTCCCGTCGGTCTGCGAGCAGGCGGCGGATCAGGTCCGGCACGCGACAGAATTCCCGAACCGGTTTGCCGCCGCGGGCGAACGTCATCAATTGCTGAACCAGGTTGCGCGCGCGGGAGGAAGCTTGGCGCGCCTCGGTGAGACTTTTTTGCAATTCCCCGTCTTCGGAGTGTCGCTCTCCGGCAAGAGCGAGATTTCCGGTGATCACGGTGAGGTGATTGTTAAAATCGTGGGCGAATCCTCTCGCCAACAGGCTGAGGCCCTCGAGGCGCTGTTGCCGGACTTGCTCTGCCTGGCGGATCTTCCGTTCCGTTACATCACGAAACAGCGCGAGAGTTCCCTTCCCGCTCCGATAGGTCCGGACCTCATGCCATTCGTCGCGTTCAATATCGTGAAATTCGAACAAGTGGTTCAGTCCGGTTTCCGGGGATTTCCGGAAGTCATCCCGGTAACGGACCCGGCTATCGGCTGGAAAGACACTCCACAGTTCACGGCCGATCAGCGGTTTTGCCCCCCCGAACGAGGCGAGCGCTTCGGCGTTGGCATAACTGATTTTTTCATCCTCATCGAGCATGAGAAGCGGATCACCAATTTCATCGATCCCCGGTTTGGCGGGAGTTTCGTCGGATTCGGTATCGTCCGCCCCCTCTTCGCCGGAAAAGCCGAGCAGCTGACGAAAGGAAGGACTCTGGGACAATTTCTCGGCGGACTCGAGTGCCGGCCCCCGGGTCGGCGGCCCTTCATCTTTCGCTTCAGGCTGCGATGTTTCCTCTGTAGAAACATCGACCTGATCTTCCCGCGTATCCTCGGGCTGCAAATACAAAACAGTCAGCAAGCCCAGCACATTTCCATCCGAATCGCGAATCGGTGCCGTCCGTTCTTCCACCAATTGCTGTGAATCATCCCGGGCAATTAACATCGCCCGATGATGCAGACTTTTGCGGGTCGCGTTGCCGGAGCCATTGCCCTCACCGCTGGGCGCGGGATCTTCCTCCTCCGGTTCGCGAAGACGAACGATTTCCCGGAACGGTTTTCCGACTGCCTCATCTTCCTGCCAGCCCGTCATCCGCTCCGCGGAATAATTCATCAAGGTCACCCGGCCGTCGAGATCGGCGGCGATGACCGCATTCTCCACCTTGCGGGCCATGGACCGAATTCCGTCCTCCCGTTCGACCAGTTCGCGCTGGCTCGAACCGCGTTCGGCCGCAGCTTCCAGGCAGGCTGCCAGTTCCCCGTCCCCGAAGGGTTTGCGCAAATAACCAACCGGCCGGGCTTCCCGGGCCCGTTCGAAAATGGCATCCTCCGAATATCCGGTGAGAAAAACGACGGGAATTCCGTGCTGTTCGCCGAGCAGGGTTGCGAGCTCAATCCCGTCGATGCCGCCCTGCAGCTTGATATCCAGCAAAGCCAGATCCGGTTTTTTCTGTTCGGCCATCTCCAGGGCCAGATCACCCGCTTCGGCAACCCCGGCGATCGGGAATCCAAGACGACGAATGGTCGCCTGCAAATCAAGCGATGTGATGTGATCGTCTTCCACGATCAACACGGTCGGTTTTTCTGGCAGTTCGTCGGACGACATGGTTGAGGGGCCGAATCGAATCAAAGGGGTCTGTTTGATGA